>WFNR01000091.1 GCA_015488485.1 Cyclobacteriaceae bacterium
TGCTCCTGAATAGCCGCCCCACCGGTAAAGATATGCGGGTCGGACTGCGCCCACAGGCTGCCGCCCAGGCATAATAGCGCAATGGTAGTGATTAACCTTTTCATAAGCCGGGGTGTTTAGAGGTGGATTACAGCTTGATGATGTAGTTGATACCGTAGTTAACCGGGCGGGTTTCGGCAATGCCCGTTAAGCCTGTTGAACCAGAAGTTGTATGAGAATGGTTGCCGCTTGCAGTAGAAGTAATCGTAATAGCGTTATCGCCACCTGAGTGCCTTACAAACCTATTGTCACTATTATCACCACTATCATCTCCTGAACCAGCATTTTCAAGTTTAATAGTAATTGTATGCACATGACTTCCTGCAGTATTGGCAGTAATTGAACCACTATCATGTAAATGACTCTCGAAACCGTCATCCTGGGTGGCACGCAGGGCCGGGCCGGGCTGGCCGTTGACCGGGCTGGTACCGGTGCCGCGCAAGAACATACCTCGCAGGTCGGGCACGTTGTTAGAGCCCAACAGGTTGCGCAGGTTAAGCGAGCCAGCCAACCCGCTGATGTCACGACCATCGCATAGCACCCAGCCGGCCGGTATGTTGCTCTCGTCACCGGCAAAGGCCACAATAGTACCGGTAGGCACCCCGTTGGCGGCACTGAGCGCATAGGGGGTTGACTGCAGCGGGGCATTCGAAACCACAATGGGCGTGCCCTTGTAATTTACCGTAATGATCAGTTTCATCGGCTCCTGATAAAACGGTATATCCAGAAACTCACCACTACCGGCCAACATATTACCCGTACCTACAATATGCGAGAAGACCCCGTAGGCATCGGTCTTGATGGTTACATCTTCCTTATAATAAGATTGACTATTGCTGACAGCCTGAATCTCAAAGGTAAAGGTCATGGTCTCGTTCACAATGGCCGATTTGTCGGCATCGCGGGCAATACCTTGTACGGCAATACCGGTGTTTTGCGCCCGGGCGCCTACATAAAGCAAACAAGCTAGCAAAAGGGTAAGTGAGGTTTTCATAATTTTATCGGTTGTGTTAAAATTTTAGAATCAGCGACATGTAATTTTATCCGAATCAAAAGTAGGCTTATAAATAAGGCGGTAGTTAGTCGAAAACTGTCAATAAGTAGTCCGAATCTGTCAAAACGGTTACTTTCGGGGTTGTTTTAGCTATTCAGAAAGTGTATTATTGATTATTCATATACATTTTTGTTAAAAAGATTTACCTGATACAAATGCCAACCTACCTGAGAATGCTGCTCCTTTTCTTTCTGCCTGCCTGGGTAGCAGCACAGTCGTATCAGCGTCCACCCCGGCTTGACAGCCTGCTGAGCAGCTATCAGCAGCCCCTACCCGACTCCCTGAGGCTGCAATTGCTTCCTGATATTGTAGATGCCTATAAATATTATAAGCCGGATTCAGCTCAGTATTACGCTGAGCAAATGCTTGATTTGGCACAAGCCAATCAGAACCAGGCGGCTATCGTCTTGGCCCGGTACAAGCTGGGGCAGGTAGCCATTATCAAAGGGCGGATGCAGGAGTCGTTGGCCAACTACAAAAAGGGCTACGAGCTGGCAGTAGAATGGCACCTGCCGGAGCTGATAGACGATGGGCGTTACTATCAGGCTACCGTATATGAAAGCATAGGTGAATACCAGCTGGCGCTCAACCTGCACCTGGCCAATCTGCGTGAGGCCGAGCAAGCCAAAGACACTTTCCTGTTGGCTCAAACCAGTTGGGAAGTAGGTGAGAACTACCGTCTGCAACAAGACGGCCCCTTGGCAGAAAAGTACTTCCGGCAAGCCCTTGACCTATACACCAGGCTGGGCGACCGCAGGGGTGCCTATAAGAGTGAGTACAACTTAGCTCTGGGGCGCGATCTGCAAGGGCATATTGCCGAAGCCACGCGGGTGCTGGCCGGCTTATTCAAATACCACGATGTTTTAGATAGCTACGACTCCGGCAATATCTACAACGACCTGGGTCGCGGCCTGATTGATATCGGTGAATACGACTCGGCCGAAACGGTATTGCTGCAAGCCCTGCGAATACGCAGAAAAATGTTTAGCCCCAGCCGCACAGCCGGCACCCTTAATGAACTGGCTACCTTGCATTTGCGGCAGGGCAACTATGACAAAGTACTGGAGTATGATTTGCAGGCGCTACCCCTGGCAGAAGAGAGCGGTAACATTTACAAACTAATTGACATTACCGACAAACTGAACCAGGCCTATTATGGTTTGGGTAAATACAAGGAGGCCTATGATTACCTGCAAAAATACCAGCAGTACACCGATAGTCTCTTCAACGAGCAGAAAGCCCAGGCGGTGGCCAATGTACAAACCCGCTACGAAACCGAAAAAAAGGAGCAGGAAAACCGGCTGCTTAAACAAGAGAAACAACTGGCTCTGGCTACCATCAGGCGCCAGAATATTTTAACCATAAGCAGCATCGCAGGGCTTGTACTGGTGTCGGTCATTGCTTTTATCGCCTGGCGGGCCTACCGCATCAAGCAGCAAGCCGTGCAGGAAATCAACCACTTGCACCAGGCGCAAAACAAGTGGTTCAACAACATCGCCCACGAGCTACGCACCCCGCTCACTCTTATCCTTGCTCCGCTCAACACCTTGCTTGGCAAATATCGGCCTGACTTGCCGGCCCGGGCTGTCAAAGAACTGGAGGTAGCCAACAAAAACAGCCAGCACCTGCTGCGCCTGGTTAACCAGATATTGGATGTTTCGAAAATGGATGCCGGGGAACTTACCCTGGAGGCCGCTCCGGTTCATCTCTCTACCCTGGTAAAACAAACCGTAGCGTTTTTTACCTCATTGGCCGAGTACAAGAATGTTTCTTTGCATGTAGGCATTGAATGTGACATTTGGGCCGAGGTGGATGGTGAAAAAATTCAGAATATCCTGATCAACCTGCTAGCCAATGCCCTGAAATTCACCCCACCTGGTGGCAAAGTAGAGGTGAGTGTCCGTCAGGCAGATGACCATATACTGCTTGCGGTGCAAGACAACGGGCCCGGTATACCTCCGGAAGACTTACCGCATATCTTCGAGCGCTTTTATCAGGTGCAGGATGCCGATCATACTCAGCAAGGTGGTTCGGGCATTGGGCTGGCATTGGCCCGTGAGTTTGCCCGCCTGCACAACGGCCGCCTGACCGTGCAAAGCGAAACGGGTCAGGGCAGTACTTTCACCCTGGAACTGCCGGCCAACCTGATATGCGAGCCCCCCGCCACCCAGGCAGCAGAAGATACCGATGCAGACGATCTACCCGCCTCTGATCAACCCACCCTGGCCATCCGCAGTCAGGAAAAGCCCAACATCCTGCTGGTAGAAGACAACCCCGATATGCAGGCTTATATTGAAGGCAACCTGAAAGAAACCTACCATGTTGTAAAAGCCAAAGACGGCCAGGAAGCCCTGGAAATATTACAGAAATTCACTCCCGACCTCATCCTCTCGGATGTAATGATGCCGCGGCTGGACGGCCTGCAACTGGCCCGCAAGCTCAAAGAAAACCGTAAATATAAATCCATCCCTTTTCTGACACTCACGGCCCGCATAGATGAAGAAACCAAGTTTGACGCCCTGCGCATCGGCATTGACGACTACATGGTCAAGCCTTTTAATACCGAAGAGTTGATTACCCGTATCGCCAACCTGATTGACAACTATCGCGCCCGCAAAGAGGCCATCCGCGAAGGTATGCATCCGGATGATGACCTCGCCCTGTCGCAGGAAGAAGAATGGGTGAACAAACTGAAAGAAAGGGTGTTGCAGGATATTACCAACAACAAACTATCGGTCAAAGATTTGAGTGAATTCAGCTCGATGAGCGAAAGCACCCTGCACCGCCTGCTTAAGAAAACCACCGGCCTTACGCCCGGCCAGTTTATCAGGGAAATCCGCCTGCAAAAAGCGCTGGAACTGCTGGAGCTGAAAAAATACAACACCGTGGCCGAAGTGGTCTATGCCGTGGGCTTCGAAAATCAATCTTATTTCAGCAAGCTGTTTAAAAAGCGCTTTGGCAAAAGCATCCGGGATTATCTGATTTCCTGAGCGACAGAACGGACGAATGACGAAGCAAAGGGCTAAAGCCCGCATCCCCGCTTTTTCGGATTCCCGCTTGGCTCCCTCTGAACCGGATTAATTCATTTTAAAAACGATATCTTCTATCAGATTGGCACAAACATGCATACGCTTGCTGATTTCCTTCAACTGCGATAAAATTTCCTTATGAGCCAGCAAATAGGGTAAGTCCTGTTGCCGGTAGAGCTCCTTTAGTAGAGCGGCATATTTTTTAATCAATTCATTATCCAGATGAATAATGTACTCCACCTCCTGCAGAATATCATCAAAACGCTTATGATTGAGCAATCCCAAACCGGCCGTCACACTGTTTATCTGCTCTGACAAGCTCTTCAGGATATCGGTATAGCCGGCCACCTGGTAAATACCATAGGTATCCATTTCAATAAGCAAATGCTTGACACTCAGGTCTATCCAGTGCAAACTATTGTACACCCGGCTAATGGCTTCCTTATCTACCGGAGTGATAAAGGCCCTGTTCAGTTCAATCAGATGCTGGCGGTTTTGTAGCTTGGCCTCATGAATAATCTTAAGAATATGCGCTATCTCCTGTGCTGAGGAATCATGGGTGGCAAAGTCGTTGAGGGCATGTATTATTTTGCCGGTAAGTTTACTCTGGGAAGTAAGCATACCGAAGAAATCAACCTCGGCCGGCACGAAAAAGGTTTTTATTTTTTGCCAAATATTTTTCATAACGCTAACACATTAAAAAAGCCTGTAAAGCACATAACTATACAAAGCCCCCATCAGCATAGAGGAGGGAATATTAAGCAGCCAGCCGGCAAATATCTCGCGTGCCTTGGCCCACCTTACGTGTTTGGGGCGCTCGGCTGCCCCTACGCCCATCAGTGTGGTGGTAACTACCTGAGTGGTAGAGGTAGGCGCCCCTACCAGCGATGAGGCCAGGATGACCGCTGCCGCCCCTACCTGGTCGGCAATAGAATGCAACAATTTGACTCTATAGATACCAAAGCCCAATGTTTTGATGATAGACCACCCCCCAAACATAGTACCCAGGGTAATGGCGCTGGCGCATAGTATAATCACCCAGTCGGGCACGGTAAATGTAGTATAAACTCCGGCAGCCAGCAACAGCATCCCGATGATACCCATACCTTTTTGGGCATCGTTGGTGCCATGGCTAAAAGCCAGCCAGCCTACGGTAAAATACTGCGTAACTACAAACAATGGCCGTGACTTGATGGAAAACCTTTTGAAAACTTGCAGAAATATTTTCATTACCAAAAATCCTACCAGCAATCCGGAAAGCGGTGAGATAAACATACCGGCCACTACTTTCATAAAGCCGGCCAGGTGGCCTGTACCCAGCTCTGTTATACCCCAGTGTATATGGCTACTACCCAAACCGCTAAGTCCTGCCCCTACCAGCCCGCTGGTAAGGGAGTTGGAAGACGAACTGGGCAGCCCCAGCCGCCAGGTAAGCAGATTATAGGTAATAGCCGCCAGAATGGCTGCCAATACTATGCTCAGCGCTAGCCCTTTACCGGCACCCGTCAGCCTTACAAACTCGCCAATGGTATCCGCCACTGCCAGGCCACCTAAAAAAGGACCCAGAAAAGTAAAAACCGAGACAATGAGAATGGCAGTAGCCGGAGTCATGGCCCGTGAGGCGATTGCCGTGGCCACCATATCGGCTGCATCATGAAAGCCGTTGGTGAAGTCGTAAAGCAAGACCAGCGCAATACCAAGAACCAATATTATCATTCTGCTGATGGGTTATTGCCAGCACTAAATTAACAAAGCTGCTTGCCTCCCGGCCACCTTGGTGCAGAAAATTCGGATAAAACCGGCTGGCTTCCTAATCACGTTTCTTCTTTTGCCAATGCCATTGCCAGTAAATGAAACCGTACGGACTGGTCAGCCGGTTGGGTACCTGACCGAATTTCATGGTAAAAACCACCAGTTCTACCCTGAAAGCCCTTAAAAATCCGGCCCTGGCGCGATAAAATGGAGCCAGCCGTGTACCCAGGGTAAATTGCTGTTTGCGGGCCGTATTATCGATATACATGTAGGTGGTGCCCTGCGAGATACTGGTGTGTAGGCTCAGCCAGGGATAGGTTCGCCAGTCCAACCCCAACGATAAATCGGGAGAAATATCCTGGCTATAGGTGTCAGTGATAAGATTTGACGAATCTTTGTTGGCAAAGGACAGGTATTCGGAATACGTAGCCCCACCTGATAAGTGCAGCATCAGGGTTGGGGTAAGCCGCCAGCTTGCATTCAGCCGGTGATACCAGTTGTGACCCTTTCTTATTACCGACAGCTCACTATTGCCCTCCAGTAAATCTACCTCGCGGGGCAGGTATTGATACTGCGTTTCATAGGCCAAAGCCGGAAGGAAACCGTTTTGCTTGAGCAGTCTGAACCGGAGATTAAGGCTTACCACCTGGCCAAACCACTCCCAAAAGGGCAATTCTACCGTCAGCCAGTTGGTAATGCCTATCTGGGCAAAGCCCGGATAGGGTACCAGGTTTTGCGCGTAAAAAAATGTCCCTTGCTTATAAGTGTATGCCGTAAACGCTTCGCCCGGGTGCAAAAGTATGTCGGCTTGAAGCCCTTGCAGGTTGTCAGAATTCTTCTCTTGCGCACAGATATTGTGTGTCAATAATTAAACACAACAAGATTTTCACCAGCAGCCTTAGGGGCAGCAGATTATCCTTTTTTAGCGTATTGGTAAATACAGACACGATACCGATGAGTTATCCCGCAAGTGAATACCCTCACTAACTAAAATCAAATTTAAGTTTATTTGAACAAAAACGCTACCTAAGAAGATATAAAATCCTGTAAGTCAACGCTTTTTAACTATTTATTTTATATAATCATTTCGTTAAAAAAGCTACCGCTCCCATCCCCACTATCCGATTTATACAAAAAAACGGGGAGCTATCGCTAACTCCCCGTTTGAAAATAATTGTTAAGAAATTATGTTATTCTTCTTTCTTATCCTCTTTGGTAGCGGCTTTCTTACTTTTCGGAGCAGCTTTCTTTTTGGCTGGCGCTTTTTTCTTGGCCTCACCTTCGCCTGCCGTTTCTTTGGCTTTGGCAGCTGCTTTTTTCGGGGCTGCCTTTTTCTTAGGAGCAGCTTTTTTCTCTTCCTTAGGCGCTTCTTCCGTGGGCGCTGCTACTTCTGCCGCTGCTGCTACCTCGTTAGCTTCTGCCTTGGCCGGCTTGCTTTTTTCGGCCTTGGTAGCCTTCCCGGCTTTGGCTTTAAATTCTTCTTTAACTGCCTCTATATCAACTTGTTTAATAACCGGCTTAAAGCCCAGTATCTTAAACCTTTGCTTTCTTACTTTGGCCTTCAATTTATTTCTGCGGGCCTTTCTCTTTAATCGGGTTACTGCCATGATTTTTCAGTTTCGCAAAATTGAAGTGCAAAAATAGGTATTCTGATTAGAATAAAAAGTATGCCACCCTAAAATTTATTTGCTTCAGGCACACTTTACCAGCGCACCGCTTCTGCTTCATTTTATCTATTTTTGCCCTGACCTTAGTACACTATGAGCAACAACAAACCTACCCGACCCAAAGGCACACGCGATTTTGCCCCTGCCGAGGTAAGCAAGCGGCAGTATATGCTGGACAAAATCAGACAGGTGTTTACCAAATTCGGCTTTCAGCCGCTGGAAACTCCGGCTATGGAAAACCTGTCGGTGCTTACCGGCAAATATGGTGACGAGGGCGACAAACTCTTATACAAAATCCTCAATTCGGGAGATTATCTGGCCCACCTCAAGCACGACCTGGCCAGCTATACCAGCCAGACGCTGACACCCGAGATAGCCGAAAAAGGGCTACGCTACGACCTCACCGTGCCTTTTGCCCGCTATGTGGTGATGAACCGCCACGAGCTCACCCTGCCTTTCAGGCGCTACCAGATACAGCCCGTATGGCGGGCCGACCGGCCGCAAAAAGGGCGCTACCGCGAATTTGTACAATGCGATGCCGATGTAATCGGTACCGACAGCCTGCTCTGCGAAGCGGAAATAATAATGATGCTCAATGAAATTATGACCGCTTTGGGCATTGAAGGTTACGAAATCGCCCTTAACAGCCGTAAGCTGCTGGCCGGCCTGAGCCAATACCTGGGCCACCCCGACAAGGAAGGTCCGCTGTGCGTGGCTATTGATAAGCTCGACAAGATAGGCCAGGCGAAAGTACATGATGAACTGCGCCAGCAGGGCTTTGATGAACAGGCACTCACCAGGCTAACTCCGGTACTGGATATCCAGGGCAGCAACCACGACAAGCTCCAGGCCCTTGGCAAGCTGCTGACCAACGAAAAGGCACAGACGGGCCTGCGTGAAGTGGAAGAAGTGATGCAGATAACGGAGAATATGGGTGGCGACTTGCAACATGTCAGCTTCGACCCTGCCCTGGCTCGCGGCCTCTCCTATTATACCGGTATCATCTTTGAAGTACGCCTGCTTGATGGCAGCATGGGCAGCATCAGCGGGGGTGGCCGCTACGATAATCTGACCGGTGTGTTCGGCTGGCCGGACGTATCGGGTGTGGGTATCTCACTGGGTATCGACCGCATCTACGATGTCATGCAAAACAGGGGGCTGTTTCCTGCTACCAGCAGCCAGACAACCCAGGTAATGCTGGTAAACTTCGGTGAAGAAAACCTGGCCTATGTACTACCCTTACTTGGTCAGTTACGCCAGGCCGGCATACGTACAGTGCTTTATCCTGATAATGCTAAAATGAAGAAACAACTATCCTGGGCCAATAAAAACGATATCCCGCTGGTGCTGATAGCCGGTAGCGATGAAGTAAACAACCGGACAGTGAGCCTGAAAAATATGAAAACCGGTGAGCAGCAAATTATACCGGTTGATGATGTGGTAACGACCATTAAGCAAGTTAGTTAGAGATTTATGGAAAAAGTGGAAATCGATCACCGGCCGCTGTCGGTCGGCACTATCAAGCAAATCCTGGCGGAAGGACGCAGCCTCGTACTATCGCCCGAAGCTATCGAAGCCATCAACCGCTGCCGTACCTATCTGGATGATAAAATCGCCCACTCCGATGATCCGGTGTACGGTATCAATACCGGTTTCGGCTCCTTATACAAGGAGCGTATTTCCAAAACCGAACTCACCACCCTGCAGGAGAATATCATCAAATCGCACGCCTGTGGCACCGGCCCGGCTATACCGGCAGAAGTAGTTAAACTCATGCTACTCCTGAAAATCAAATCATTGAGCTACGGCCACTCGGGGGTGCAGCTGGTAACGGCACAGCGCCTGGTGGATATGTTCAACGACAATATCCTGCCACGTGTATATCGTTATGGCTCGCTGGGGGCCTCGGGCGACCTGGCGCCTCTGGCCCACCTGTGCCTGCCGCTGCTCGGCCTGGGCCAGGTGGATTATCAAGGCCGGACGATCAGTGGCAGCGAGCTGCTTGCTGCCAAAGGCTGGCAACCCATAAACCTGAAAGCCAAAGAAGGACTGGCACTGCTCAACGGCACCCAGTTTATGAGCGCTTTCGGTATCTACAACATTATCAGGGCTGAAAAACTGCTCAAGCTGGCCGACCTTATTGGTGCGGCTGCCGTAGATGCCTTTGACGGCCGTCCGGAGCCTTTTATGCCGCAGGTACATGCCATACGGCCGCAGCCCGGTCAGGGCAAAGTGGCAGCCCGCGTACTTAACTATCTGGAAGGCAGCCAGATAATCAAGCAACCAAAAAAACATGTGCAGGACCCCTATGCCTTTCGCTGTATCCCGCAGGTACATGGCGCCAGCCTGGATGCACTGGACTATGTGACGGGAGTTTTTTTGAATGAAATCAATGGTGTAACCGACAATCCCAATGTATTCCCCGAGGAAGATCTTATTATATCGGCCGGCAATTTTCATGGTCAGCCGCTGGCGCTGGCACACGATTTCCTGACTATTGCTATGGCCGAAATCGGTAATATCTCCGAGCGCAGGATTTTTCAACTCATCTCCGGTAGTCGTGACCTACCCAACTACCTGATTGCCAATCCGGGCATTAACTCCGGGCTAATGATACCGCAATATACGGCTGCCTCTATCGTCAGCCACAACAAGGTGCTGTGTCATCCCGCCTCAGCCGACTCCATCGTTTCTTCCAACGGTCAGGAAGACCACGTGAGCATGGGGGCCGGAGCAGCTGTAAAGGCGGCCGAAGTAATCGATAATGTCTATCGCATCCTGGCCATTGAACTGCTTACCGTAGCCCAGGCGCTGGATATGCGTAAGCCGCTGCGCTCATCACCCACTATCGAGCAGTTTATCAATACTTTCCGCCAGGAAGTGTCGTTTATAGAATATGACCGGGTGTTGCACGATGATATTGAGCAGGCCACCCGTTTTCTGGAAAACTACGAGTTTAGCTGATTGGTCAGAATAATTGCCTTCCATATTGCCCTGTTTGTAACCATATCAGGCCAGGCGCAATACCTAAGTGCCGGGGGCGATTTCAGTATCGACCAACGCAGAGGCTGCTATAACCTGTCCGTAACGGTAACCAACATCAACCCGGGCAGCGGGGTTATTCTTTATCAGTACGAAGGCAAGTCATCGCCCGTAGTGGCCGATACTTTTTATACTTATACTGCTGCCGGCAGCTATTGGCTGTACCAGTATATCCAGGGCCCTACCGGCCAAAAAGCCGACAGCATTTTTGTAGAGGTGCTGGAGCCACAGACACCCGACTTCGCACTAAACACCTGCAATGGCAACGGAGTGCAAGTGGTACTGAATGACAATTACTACGATGTTTATGAGATAGATTATGGTGATGGCAACATCATACAGGTACCGGTCAATACTTTTCCGCCTTTATATACCTATGGTAGCGGCACTCCGGTAAATGTAAGCGTAACCGGCCTGTTTACTACGGCCAACAACCGCTGTGGCACTACCAGCCAGCCTTTTACTCCACTCGCCCAGGTAACTGCCGGTAGCCTATCAAAGGTAGAAGCAATTGATAATCAAACAATTGTTGTAACCTACAACCAAGCTACCAATACCGTAACCAGCCTGGAGGTATCGATCAATGGCACCGGCAATTACCAAAAGTACAAAGACCTCGCATCAGGCAATACAGTGGATACCATTCGCAACCTGCTCCCCGCAGAAGCCACTTATTGTTTCCGGCTGGTAAGTCATGATGCCTGCTCCAATTTCAAAGCCTATAGTACAGAGGCATGTACCATTTATGCCAATATCGAGGCGGTAAACAACGCCATCAACCTAAGCTGGCAAACCATTTATCCCGGTAGTTTCACCAACCTGAATATTTATCGTGACACCACCCTGCTTACCAGCCTGACCGGCTCCCCGCTTACCTTTAGCGATACCACCGCCATCTGCAACCTGACTTATTGCTACCGGGTGCAGGCCAACTATACGGGTGGCGCCCTGAGTGTTGCCAATCAGGTATGCGCTACCGCATTTTCCACTGATAATCCACCACCTGTTGCCGATATCAGCGCGCAATTCGACAACAACCAGATAACCTGGCGCTGGCAGCCACCGGCCAACGATAGTATTAAAACTTACTTTGTCTATTCCGGAGCAGGTAACCTGGTGGATACCACGACCCAACCCACACTTACGGTAGAAGAAAAGCTAAGCGATAATTGCATCAGGATTACCGCAGAAAACATATGCGGCAACCGCTCAGCAACCGGCAATCTGGTTTGTCCGCTGATAGTTGAGGGCACCCCTGCTGCAGACGGCACAGTAAATCTGCGCTGGAACAGCTATACAGGCTGGCAAAATGGTGTAAATACCTATAAAGTAGTGGTTTATGATGCCAACCAAATACGCACCGACAGTCTCGATGCAGGCACCCAGACCACCTATGCCCATCCGTTGCCGGCCGGTAACGAGCAGGTAAGCTACTATCGCGTCTGGGCTATCGCAAACGATGGTGGGCTGCCATACAGCTACTCTAACCTATTGCGTGTGGAGCGCCCACCGATCATCGGCATACCAAACAGCTTTACCCCCAATGGCGACAATATCAACGACCTGTTTATCATTGACGGCAAGTATGTGCAAAGTGTGCAGCTTAAAATATTCAACCGCTGGGGCAACCTGATTTATGCAGCCGACAGCAATGCCTGGGATGGCACCGTTAACGGCCAAAAAGTGCCGCTGGGCACCTATATCTATCAGGCCATTATCAAAGATTTTGCCGGGAATGAACATATTCGTGAAGGAAGCGTACTAATTTTGAAGAATTAAAAATCAGGCATGCTATGATGGACATGATGAAAATGCTGGGCAAGGTAAAGGAAGTCCAGGCCAAAATAAAAGAAGCCCAGGAGAACCTGGGTAACCTAACCGTAAAGGCCGATGCCGGTGGCGGCATGGTTACAGCCACGGTAAACGGCAAAAAGCAATTACTGAACCTCGATATAGATGAGTCTCTCTTCGGCCCCGATGACCGGGATATGCTCAAAGACCTGATTGTAGCCGCGGTCAACAAGGCTATGGAAGAAGCTGATGTGCTGGCCAAAGAAGAGATGCGCAAAAGCACTGCCGGCATGCTACCTAATATACCGGGGCTCGACCTTAGCGGCATGATGTAATGGCCCGCCTTGCCGTTGCCATTCTCAACTACAACGGAGCCGGATTTCTTAAGCAATTCCTGCCGGCTGTAATCGCCCATACGCCTGAGGCCGATATCATAGTAGGCGACAACGGCTCTACCGACCACTCCCGGCAACTACTGGCTGATGAATTCCCCAGCGTGCAGGTAGAAGACCTGGGTGGCAACCACGGCTATGCCGGTGGTTACAACCGGTTGCTTGACAGGCTGGATTATGAGTATGTGGCGCTGGTCAATTCGGATATAGAAGTAACAGCCGGCTGGCTGCAACCGCTGGTTGATATCCTTGACAAAGACAACCGGATAGTGGCTGTGCAACCCAAAATCCTGGACTACAGGCATAAAAACCAATTTGAATATGCCGGTGCCGGTGGTGGCTTTATCGACCGGTACGGTTATCCTTTTTGCCGCGGACGTATCTTCAATACTCTCGAAGAAGACCGTGGACAATACAATGACATCCGCCCGGTATTCTGGGCTAGTGGCGCCTGCTTTGTGGTGCGTATGGCCGCTTTTAAGGAAGCGGACGGCTTTGACGAGCGCTTTTTTGCCCATATGGAAGAAATAGACCTGTGCTGGCGCTGGCAGCGCAGCGGTAAAAAAATTATGTATTGTGGTAAAAGTACAGTTTATCATGTAGGTGGCGGCACCCTGGCCTACCGCAATCCACGCAAAACCTACCTGAATTTCCGCAACAACTGGCTTACACTAATACGCAACCTGCCTCCGGGAGAGCTTATACCTCGCTTGCCGGCAAGGATAGCTATGGACTGGCTTAGCGTGTTGTATTTTCTATTTACGGGTCGGTTTGGCAGTGCCCTGGCTGTATTTCGGGCGCACCTGTATTTGCCAGTTCATCCCGGTTTGCTGCGCCAATTACGGCAGCAGAGTCGATTACAAGCGTCTTATGAAGTAGCGCCTTACCCCAAATCATTGGTCTGGCAGTACTTTGTTAAAGGCAAAAAACGATTTAGCGATTTAATACCAGACTGAATTGCGCCTGCGCAGATGCCTGCGGATATTCATAATAAAAGCCAACGCCAGATAAATTATGACCGGTGAGCCGAAAGTCAGAAAGGAGGCATAAATAAAAAACAAACGAATACTGGAAGAGGCAATACCCAGCTTCTCTCCCAGCCTTTCGGATACCCCGAAAGCCTTATCTTCGAAAAATGCCTGTATTTGTGCGATTAAATGTTTCATTATCAACAAAAATAACGCTGATAAATACAATTCTCATGTATTTGTATTTATTTTTTTTCTATTATTGCAGTAACTAATTTTGAAAGTACAAATTAACGAAAAATCATATTACTAATGAGAAAACTATTTTACGCTTCAATTGTGTTGGCTGCATTTGTTTTAACCGGCTGCCCCGTTGATAAAATGGCAAAAATGGCCGAAGATCAGCAGCTTACTATCAATCCAAGTCCGCTTGAATTGCATGGAGATTCGGTGGCTTTTACGGCTGACCTGAACCTCCCGGTGAAAATGCTGAAAAAGAACACCATCTACACCGCCAAGTTTATTTATAAGTATGGCGACCAGGAGATGGAAGTGGGTGCCATCGATTTTAAAGCGGATGATTATCCGCAAAGCGATGTAACGCCACCCCGTGCTTCCAAGCGCTTCAGCTTTTACTACACCGATGACATGAAAAACGGCACCCTGGAAGTGCAAGGCATTGCCAAGGATACCCGCAAGGACAAGTCGGCCGAATCGGCCCGCCTGCCGGTGGCAGATGGAGTAATCACTACTTCACGTCTGGTAAAGGATGTGTACTACCCTGCCTATGCCGAGCATGGCTATAACAACCAGGAAGAACTGATACCCACCCGCATTAACTTCTATTTCGATCAGGGACGTTCTAACCTAAAGTATTCTGAGCGCAGAAGTGAGCGTGGTCGTAAGTTCGAGGCTTTTATTGCCGAGAAAAACGTAACCCGCACGGTAACCATTACCGGTACGCACTCACCTGAAGGTCCGGAGCGCATCAACTCACGCCTGTCGGAAGACCGTGCCAAGGTGATTGAAGACTACTACCGCAAGCAGATGGATAAATACGATTATGCCGGCATGGCCGATTCTATCAAGTTTATCCTGAAGCCTATTGTTGATGACTGGGGTATGTTCAAGGCTGCCCTGGCCGAGTATGACGGTATCTCTGACGACCAGAAATCGGAAATTCTGAACATCATCAATGGCCCGGGTCAGTTTGAGGAGAAAGAAAAAGCCCTGCAAAAACTGCCTTCATACAAGAAAATCTTCAAGGATATTTATCCGGGTCTGCGGGCTGCCATGACCGAGATTCTGACTGTAAAAGAAAAGAAAACCGATGCCCAGATTTCAGTACTGGCCAAAGGTATTGCCGAAGGCACCATGTCGGCCGATACACTCTCTATCGAAGAGCTGATGTATGCTGCCACCCTCACCCCCAGCCTGGCTGAGAAGGAAGCAATTTACAAAGCAGCTATCAAAAAAGCTGACGCCTGGAATGCCCACAACAACCTGGCTGCTACCTACATAGCTATGGCTATTGAGGATCCGTCTAAAGCTGCTGACCTGGCCGCCAAGGCTGAAACCCAGGTTGATTTGGCCAACAAAAAGCAGGAAAGCCCTGAGGCTTATGTAAATGCTGCTTCGGTTTATCTGATGCAAGGTAATGTGGATAAGGCTTATGATGCACTGAACAAAGCCCTGTCTTTGAACCCGTCATCAGAGCTGGTAAGCGGTTTGAAAGGGGTAAAAGGCGCTATCGAAATACGCAAGGCTGATTACAAAGCCGCTGTTAATTCTTTGACCGGTGCCGAGGCTACTGCCGACAACCTGTTCAACAAAGGTTTGGCCCAGTTGCTCGACAAAAACGATGATCATGCTATCAGCGCTTTCGATGAGGCCATTGCTCAGGACAAAGGGTACGCCCTGGCCTACTATGGTAAGGCCATTGCCTACGCCCGTAAAGGCGAAGCCGACAAGCTGATCATGAGCCTGAAAGACGCTATCAGCAACGATGCCTCGCTGAAAGAAAGAGCCATCAATGACCTGGAATTCCGCAACTTTGCTGACAACCCCGGTTTCAGTGAAGCACTGAAATAATATAAAAGGTTATTTCACAAAAGAGCCTGCTAAACGATTAGCAGGCTCTTTTTGTTTATGTACCAGCGTGCAAAATATTATGTCTACTTGATCTGTGGCAACTCCTTTGAGTAGTTACAACTTTTTTACTTTAAGCTATTTCTATATTATCATGTAAGGGTTCAATATGAAATTTCACCTTCACGTTTAAGGCCCGGAAAACTTTTAAAACCGTTTCGAACCTTGCATTTGTTAAGCTGTTTTCAATTTTTGAAATCTGCGCTTTTTTAACACCTACAAGTTTACCCAATTCTTCCTGGGTCAGGTTTCGCTCTTTTCTGGCTTGTCTTATGGCTTCGCCAAGAAGTTCCAACTTAAGTTCCTGTTCAAATCTGTCTCTGTTGGGCGTTCCTTTCTTGCCGATATACTTGTCAGTTACTTCATCTAATGAATAAGTTTTCATGGCATGGTAATTTTATCGTTTTTCAAAATATCTTTTTTTTAACTCCTTCGCTTTCAATATTTCCTTTGTCGGTATTTTTTGTGTTTTCTTTATTATTCCATGAGTGGCCACTACCAATGTTTTTGTTTCTGATGTTTTATCCCAGAAAGCAAACAACCTGTACTGTTTTTTGTTATAAAGTGTCCTGAATTCCCATATTTCATCCTCCAACTTTTTAAACAACTTTGGGTCATTCGACTTTCTGACCAGGTGAATATTGAAAATGATTTTATCACGGGCTTTATCTTCAATGCTTTCAAAGAAGTCAATAACATTCTCTAAAAAGACAATCTCAAATCTGCTTTTCAATTAAAATGTTACAGTAGTTACAACAAAAATATGTGTTTCTCAATTAGGAAACATGGATTTTGTCTAAATGTTTTTTTTCATGCTATTTGTATCTTTACTTCTGGCACAATGCGGTGTGTTTTGGGGCTTTTACGAATGCTTGCTTTCCCTTATTTTTACTACTTATTATGCTACAACCCCGGCTCACACCCGACAAACTTGAAGCAGGCTGCGATGAAGCAGGCCGCGGCTGCCTGGCCGGTCCGGTGGTGGCGGCTGCCGTCATCCTGCCAACCGACTACCAAAACAGCCTGCTGAACGACTCCAAAAAACTGACTGCTGCCAGACGTGAATACCTGCGGCAGGAAATAGAGCGTGAAGCGCTGGCCTGGGCGGTAGCCTTTGTAGATAACCGCGAAATTGACCAAATCAACATCCTGAATGCCGCCATACTGGCTATGCACCGGGCTATTGAACAGCTACAACCGCAACCTGAGCTACTCTTGATAGATGGCAATCGCTTTAAGCCCTACCCACGCATCGACCACCGCTGTGTGGTAAAGGGTGACGCCAGATTTATGTCGATTGCGGCCGCCTCGGTGCTGGCTAAAACGCACCGCGATGCCTATATGCAGCAACAGGCCGAGCAGTATCCGGCCTACGACTGGCAGCATAATAAGGGTTACCCCACCGCCCGCCATCGTCAGGCCATCCGCGAGCAGGGCATCACTCCCCTACACCGGCTAAGCTTTCAACTGCTGCCGGCTCAGCTCAATTTATTTGACTGACCAGGAGCGATAAGGCAAACAAGTAAAGACCTCTCCCTGTTTGAACAGATCGCGCCCGCGCGGCAGCTCCAGAAAAGCATCGGCATCGAGCAGATTGGCCAGGTCGCCCGATCCCTGCCCGGGCACAGGCGTGGCCAGTAGCCGGCCGCTGTCATCAAAATGCAGGCGTACCTGCAGGAAATAAGTGAGATCGGGCTTGAAGGTGAAGTCGGCAGCCAATACCGCTTTTACCGGCTGTGGCTCTACGCCTGTGTAACGGTATAAAAAGGGCAGCACATAGCGGTACAGCCCCACAAAGCTGGACACCGGATTGCCCGGCAAGGCAAAGACCACGCCCTTTTTATAGAGCCCAAACCAAAATGGTTTGCCCGGGCGCTGCGCCACAAAATGAAAGGCCTTTTCTACCCCCAGCTCAGCCAGTACCTGTGGTACGAAGTCCAGCTTACCTTTGGATACCCCTCCGCTGAGTATCACCACCTCGTACCTGGCAAGAATACCGGTTAGCTGACTGGTTAGGCCGGCTTTGTCATCAACGATATGATAGGTATCGCTGATGAATGAACGCCCTGCCAGGGCGGTTTGCAAAGCATACAGGTTCGATTTGCGAATCTGGTGTGGTTGCGGCACCTGGTCGATGTCCACTAGTTCATCACCGGTGGCTATCACGGCAATGGCCGGTCGGGCCGCCACCTCTACCCGGGTAAGCCCTACGGTAGCCAGCACCGCTATCTCGGCCGGACCGATAAGGCGCCCCGGCTGCAGCAATACTTCTCCCGCGGAGCGATCTTCCCCCTGACGATGAATATGCTGCCCTTCCTTGATCAGGTGATCCTGGTCGATAACTGCCTGGCCGTCTGTCAGGGTCACATATTCGTATTTCACCACCGTATCGGCACCGGCCGGCAACACGGCTCCGGTCATCACCTCCAGACAATAGCCGGATTCATCCGGCAGACGGCCTTGCGGAGCTCCGGCCGCGCACAAGCCGGCCACCCGAAAGCTGCGGGTGCCCGACTGCCAGTCGGTAAAACGAATGGCGATGCCATCCATCATTATCCGGTTGAAGGGCGGAAAAGCACGGTCGGCCACCACCTGCTGCTGCAGGATACGGCCTAAAGCGGCATGCAGGGGTACTTTTTCAGTACGCAGCGGCAACCGGGCGGCTGCAATTATCTTATCTACTTCCTGTACGCTAATCATAGCGGCAAAGATAAGCAACCACGCTATTCACTGCAGGCAACTGGTCACAATCCTATGGAAATGTGATACATGGCCATAAATTCTTTAATTTTGTTATTATGAGTAAGCTGACACATATCGATAAGCAGGGCAATCCGGCCATGGTGGATGTATCGGGTAAGGTGGTAACCCTGCGCACCGCCAAAGCCGAAGCACGGGTAAAGCTGGGCGCGGCTATTATGCAACAACTGGATGGCAACGAGCTGTACACCGCCAAAGGACCGGTGTTTCACACCGCCATTGTGGCCGGGGTGCAGGGCGCCAAGAAAACGGCCGAGTTGATTCCCTTTTGTCATCCGGTGGGCCTGGACGACTGCCGGATTGAGATAAGCACCGAGGGCGAAGAAGCGGTGATAACTTGCACGGCCCGGGTTACGGCCAAAACCGGCATTGAAATGGAAGCCATTACCGGGGCCAGCATAGCAGCCATTACTATTTACGATATGTGCAAGGCCATGAGCCACCGGATAGAAATAGGCCCGGTGCGGTTGCTGGAGAAAACAGGCGGCAAGCGGGATTATCGTTATTAGAAAGTAGTGGTGCATGCAAACCTGGAATCATTTTTGTAATGAATTTTTTATCTTTGGGTAAATTATAAATGTCATGGAAACTATTAAAATCGACATATTGAATCCAAAAGCCAAATCACTTTTGAAAGATTTAGCAGATTTGAAATTAATCAGGATTCGAAAAAATGAAGTTAGAACTGAATTCCAGGAACTTTTGGATAAATTCCGAATGAAATCTGCTGAGGCTCCTTCTTTCGAAGAAATTACCAATGAAGTTGAAGCCGTCAGAAAAGCTCGTTATGAAAAGCAAAAAAGTAATACTTGATACTAATCTTTGGATCAGTTTTCTCATAACGCAAGATTTTACGAAAATTGATAAATTAATAATTGAAAGTAAAATTCGACTGATTTTCTCCCATGAATTAATTGAAGAATTTATAACAGTTGCAGCAAGGCCAAAGTTTGAAAAATTTTTCAACAACACGGATATAGAAAAACTTTTAGAAATATTTGATTCGTATGGAAAACTGATAAAAGTTAATATTGAAATCAATAAGTGTAGGGATCCAAAAGACAATTTCCTCTTAAGTCTGGCTGTTGAAAGTAAAGCAGATTACCTCGTAACCGGAGATTCTGATTTATTGTTTCTGAAAAAAATCAAGAAAACAAAGATATTGTCGTGGGGTGATTTCAAAAACGAACTAAGATAATGCAGGACAGCACAACAATGCATATAACGCATAGCTTAGTTTACGTACCCGGCTAAAAAGATAACAATGAATTTTGTATATTGGGCTTCGATTTAAACCGAACGATACTAAGGCTACACTACATATGCCTGCCGTTAATAGATGTAGGTTCATACAGAGCTGCGACACAATCGGTTAATGAAATATTGTTACTAACAAACAGATAATTTCACAACCATCACAGATACTACCATGGCTCATCAAAAACATGCCAAGTTAACCAAGCCCACAGGTGGCAAATGGGGCCGCCAGGAAATAGCCATATTGGGCGCCCCATGCGGAGAAATTAAAAAGCTTACCCAGGAATTACTACCGTCCCTGGCAGATGAGTGGCGCCTGGTATGGGTCGATGCCGACCACCAGGCCGGAAAACCGGATAGACGGAGTATGCTGGCACAGGGCGCCATTGCCCAGCTTACCAACAAAATAAGCCACTATGAGCTCACCCACATGGCCGGACGTCAGTGGTACTTCAACGAAGCCGACCTGGTGTTGGTCAACGGCAATCATTTCGCGGCAGCCCGGCAAATTGCCTGGGTACACCCGAAAAAATCGCTCGAAAAAAAGTTAGCCAAACTCACCGATGTGCGGCTCATCATCCTGGAGGATGAAATGGAGGAAGTGCCGGCATTCTTGCAGGAACATCTCTCCACACAGCCTTATAAGGTAATGCGCAGGAGCAACCAACAAGCTATTTTGGCTTTTTTTAGAGAATTATTGAACAACGCCAGACCTCCGCTGAACGGGCTGGTGCTGGTGGGCGGCCGCAGTACGCGTATGCAGACCGACAAAAGTCAGCTTAGCTATGTAGCCAGCAAAAAGCACTATCAGCACCTGGCCGGGCTGATGCAGCCTTTCTGCGAGCAGGTTTATGTATCGGTGCGTGATGAGGAACAGGCACAAGCTTATGAGCTGCCGGCCATTACCGATAAATTTGTCGGCCTCGGACCCTTCGGTGGTATTTTAAGCGCCTTCATGCACAACCCCAACACAGCCTGGCTGGTGCTGGCCGTAGATCTGCCGCTTATTGACACCCCCACCCTGACAAAGCTCGTAGAAGAGCGTGATATCCATAAAACGGCCACCTGCTTTATCGACCCGCAGGAAGAATTCCCCGAGCCGCTGATTAGCATCTGGGAGCCGCGCGCCTACCCGGTGATGCTCGACTTCCTGAGCAAAGGCTACTCATGTCCGCGTAAGGTGTTGATTAACAACGATATATATCTTATTACCGAGCGCGACCCCAAAGTACTTACCAATGTAAATACGCCCGAAGAATACCGGGCTATTACCGGCCATGAAGTCTGAATCTGCTTACCGACCCATCTCCTGCACCTTTTACGACTTGCTGGAACAGGCCGCTACCCTGCAGCAAAAGGTAACCATTGTATGGCAAGACAAGGCGGGCAAGCAGAAAACCTGGTACGGCACAATAAAAACATTTGTCATTAATCAAGGAGCCGAATACCTGGTGCTCACCGATGGCCGCCAACTGCGGCTTGACCACTTGCGCAGCCTGGATGGACATAATCTACAGGACTATTGCTAAGCATTTATCTATGACTAAGTAAACTTTGATATCTTTATAGTTCTAAATACACCAACCTATGGCTCTCACCCCTCAGCAAAAGGAACATATCCAGCGCCTGCTGTATGAAGACCGCAAGGTAGAAGCGGTCAGGTACCTGGTTGAGGAGTTCGGGCTGGGCTTGCGCGAAGCCAGGCTGCTGGTCGATACGCTCAAGAAACAGCAACAAGGTGGTGGGCCCATGCAGCCAAGTGAGGTGCGTGCATCAGCATCCTCTGCCCAAAAAAGCGGCTGTATCGGGCTGGTGGGTAAGCTGTTCCTGGCCATTGGAGTGGTGCTGTTGGGCAGCGCGGTTTATCTTGCTGCCAATAAATACGACACGTTATCCGATTACCTGACAGTAATCGGCAAAGTGGTGCAATCACCGGCACAACCGGTAGTGGAATATAGCGTGGAAGGTGAAACTTACAGCATACAAGCTGCCATATCGTCCAACCCACCCAGCTATCACCTGGGTGAGGAGGTACAGGTGCGGGTAAACCCGCAAGACCCGTACGATGCCATTATAGATAGTTTCTGGGAAAAATACCTAACATCAGTCATTCTGGCCTTCATGAGTCTCTTTTTCCTGTTACCGGGCATTATTTTCGTTTTCGTTGTCAGAAAACTCAACTTCGTGGTGCGGCATAACACAAAAACTACTCTTCCTTGACAGCCTTGGTAGCCAGCGGCAGGCGTAACAACTCGTTCTCCTCCGCATCCAGCAGTACAAAGGCCTTTTCGAGATCGTCATAGACCACCTGCTGAACCGGGTGTTTGAATTTTTGCTGTTGAACCATCAGGGGGCCGGCCGTCAGGTCGGTCAAAACAAGTTGATATTGGTTGGGCTGTTTGTTTTCTTTTTTTGCAAACAACAAAAACAACCTCGGATTAGCGAGCAGACTGTCGGCAGCTACCGATATAAAGCCCGTCTCTTGCAGGCTTTTCAGGTTTGTTTTTTTATCGATAGCTACGGAATAGAGCGTATCCAACTGTCTGCTGGACGGTGACACCCCGAAAACAAACTCATAGTCTGACTGCTTTTGGTGCTGCCTGATGGCGTAAAAAGCGCGCTCACGTTCCGACAGGGTGTCCACCAGCAAAGTATAATACTGCACAAGAGAATCGGCTCCGGTGCCCTGCTGGCCCGGCATCAGCGCTATGCTATCGCCCTGCCAATAGGCGTAGCTATCTTGCCGCAGTACCTCGGCCTGCTCAGCGGCCAGCCACTCTTTTTCCTGGGCGATTAAAGATAGCTCACGCTCAACAAACGCCCCGAGTGAGTCCGGGCCACCAAATCTTGCCTGGATGAAATCCGTAAACAGGGCACGCTGGCTTTCTGTATTGCTGTTCTTCAGCTTTTCCACCAGTTTCTCCATATTGGCCAGTTGGGTTTGCAAGTCAGCCAGTACCGACAACTTAAGACCCACATCACTGGTATCTTTAATCTGGGTATGCCAATAGTTTACGGTTGACCGGTAATTGATTTCACCCAGCCGGTAGTCGAAAATAGCTGCCGGCAACGACTCGGGCACGTACTCATCCAATTCTTTGGCTATATTGGCGGTGGCCAGTTGAAAAATGTCCGAGCGGGCATCTACCGTATCTCGGGCCGTAGCCAGGGCCAGTTCATCAAGGCGGGCACAATACTCAATCATGCGTTTCTTAAGCGGGTAAATTTCCTTGCCGATTTTATCCAGCATCTTTTTGGCCCAGTCACCATACTGCCAGAGGGTAATCTTTTCAGCAAAGAAATTACCGGCCGACCTGCCATCTTCAGGAAACTTGTTGATGGGCTTTTCTTCATATTGTATTTGTAATTTATTGCCAGGTATTTCATTCAATGCCTGGTTGGCCTCATTTATCCATATTTTTGTTGAGTCGTATTTGACAGCCATATTACGCAGTACAGCCAGGTCATCAGGGGTAGCGGTAAAATAAAAATATACCAGGTTATCATTCTTTTTGGCCAGTTCCAGATACTTCTGCTGGCAGGTTACATAGTTTGTGCGTGCTTTACTCAGGTTCTCAACAAATGCCGCAACGCCTTTTTTTACATCTTCCACCGTTTTGCGGGTTTCCTCAATGTCGAGCGACACATCGCTGTACTTTACTTCAAACTTGCCGGTACGCAGGTTTCTGCGTCTGAAGCCGGCATAATAGTCATCATCATGTTTTTTTACATATTTTTCCGTAAGCAGGCCGGCTGCCCTGTCCAGATAAAACAGGGCCGAATCGACCAGACTGGGCACCTTATCATGCTCTTTGAGGATATCAATATGCTTCAGGTAGTACGCCAGCATCTTAGCCATGCGGTAGTTGGCATCAGGATGATCAGGCTCCTGCGCCAGGAACTTTCTCAAAAACGGATCGGCATCATCATAATTCTCGGCCTTGAGCAAGGGAAAGAGATCCTTGTATTTAATCTTCTGTGCCTTGACAGCGCTAACCAGCAATAAGCACACCAAACCGGTAGAAAGTATATGCTTCATTTAAGATTAAATTTCAATTTACAAACATACAAAATTAGCATACGCTAAATAGCAGAAAAAGATTTATTACGCAAAAGCGGAACCAAAATATTTATAGTAGCGTTAAATTTGCATAAACACCACAAGCCATGACAACAGGAAAATTAAAGAAAGAACTACGTAGCTGGGCGGTATTTGTAGGCATCCTGCTCACTTTGTATTTTACCGGTCTGCATACCGATGTAGCCGCTTTTGCCCAGCGCATTGTATTGGCCACCGGTATTGCCAACCCCAAAACCGATAAACCGATTAGTAAAACCAAAGCGGCCTACGATTTTACCCTCGATAAGCTGGAAGGCGGTACGCTTGACTTTGAAACCATGCGTGGCAAGGTGGTGTTTATCAATTTCTGGGCTACCTGGTGTGCCCCCTGCGTAGCCGAAATGCCCAGTATTCAAAAGCTTTACCAAAAGTATAAAGACAACGAGGATATTGCTTTTGTGATGATCAATATTGAGATGAAGCCCGAGAAAGTAAACAAGTTTTTGAAGAAAAAGGGCTTTGACCTGCCGGTGTATTTTCCTAACAAAACCCAAATACCGGCCGTGTACGAATCGAAAGGCATACCCACAACTTTTGTGCTTGACAAAGAAGGATATATTGCCTATAAAAAGATAGGCATGGCCAACTACGATGCCGATAGTTTCACCAACTTTATCGACAAACTGTTGGCTGCCGAGTAGTTGTCCTACTTCACTGACAATACCATTCAATTTCTGCAAGCGCTGAGCCGTAACAACAACCGCGAGTGGTTTCAGCAGCATAAAAGCGACTATCTGCACTATGCCAAAGAGCCGTTTGAGCTGTTTGTGCAAGACCTTATTGCAGCCATGCAACCGTATTTTGACTACAACCTGGCGCTTACACCCAAAGAAGCTATTTTTCGCATCTATCGCGATGTCCGCTTTAGTGCCGACAAATCACCTTACAAAACCCATCTTGGAGCGGTAGTCACTCCGGGTGGTCGTAAGCAACCGGCCATACAGGGTATTTACCTTGAAATCAACCCCACCGAACTGCGGGTGTACAGCGGCCTGTACAAACTTACCACCAACGAACTCAAGAATGTGCGCAACCAAATAGCCTACAACCTGGAGACCTTTGCCAATTTGATCAGCGATAAGCGCTTCAGAAAACTATTTGGCGAAATACGTGGTGACAAAAACAAGCGGCTGCCCAAAGACCTGTTGGCCGATGCCGACCAACAGCCGTTGCTTTACAACAAGCAATTTTATTATTTTACCGCCTGGCCGGTGGCCGTTATTACCGAACCAGGAGAGCAACTCCTCAAGCGCATCACCGCAGCTTTTGAGGTTTGCCAACCCCTAACCGACTTTCTGTACGAAGGGCTTAGTTAGTGCAATAACCCGGGTAACTTTCACTTTATAGTAATCTCACCTGCGATCAACCGGCCGTTAGAAAGGGCTTCCACTCCTCATACTTAAAACCGATATAATCGCGCAGAAACATAAGGAAGGACGGCTTAAAGGGTTGCTGGCGCAAGGGCATGCCGGCTTCTTCGGGGGTGAAATCACCCTTACGGGCGTTGCAGGCCTTGCAGGCGGTAACCAGATTTTTCCAACCTGAGCCCCCTCCCCGCGATTTGGGTATTACATGATCTATCGACAGGTCCTTTTTACTACCACAATACTGGCAGGTGTGGTTGTCGCGCTCAAAAATATTCTTGCGACTTAACTCCACGCTGCGGTAGGGTACTTTTATATAGCACTGCAAGCGAATAACAGCCGGTATGGAATATTCATTGTCCACCGTATGAAATTTATGGCCGTTGAAGGAGGCCACCATTTCCACCTTTTTGTTAAAAACCAGCACAAAGGCCCGCTGTATCGAGCACACCGATATGGGTCTGAAATCCTGATTTAGCACAAGTGCTTTCATACTGGTTTGGCAATAAACGCCAAAAAATAAGGGATTCCGACCAAAAACGGTTGGCTTTACCTGATTATCCTGCGGATGCAGTTCAAATTATGAGTTTTGACCCCACTTTCGGAGTGGATGATGCCGTCTTCGGTAAGGTCGTCAATACGTACCTGTCCTGAGGCATGGATGATCCGGTTGTCTTCGAGTAGCAGCCCCACATGGGTGATTTTGGTTTTACTGCCGAAAAAACAAAGGTCACCGGGCTCGGCCTGGCGCAAGGACTTAACCGCAGTGCCCTGGCGTGCCTGCATGGGCGAATCGCGCTCCAGGTGATAGCCGCAAATTTTGAAGACATTCTGGGTAAAACCCGAGCAGTCGATACCAAAGGGCGTACGCCCACCCCACAGGTAAGGGGCGTGCAGATAGCGAAAGGCCACCTGTTTGAGGCGGTCGAAGCCCCATATCTCGCCCAGGCTCTTGGCCTCACCATTAAAGGCCAGTTGCTCCTCCATCTTAAAAAGCTCGTTGGCCGCAATGGGCAGCACACTACCTATCAGAATAGTGAGTGTCTGCTTCCTGAAAAGAATGGTGGCCGTTTTGTCAAGGCATACCTTGTAGTCGGTACTGTTGATCTGGTTGAAATATTCTTCGCTGATCGGGTAATGCTGCTTGCGGTCTATCCAGCCCTCATAGCCGTCAAAATGCATCTTGATACGCACCCAGGTACCGCGGTTGTTTTCTTCAAATACACTGTAGTGGTCACCAAACAAGAGTTGGGTCACCATCTCGGCCGAGTCGAGGGGCTTAACCCGCACCGGCACCGCACTTAGCCGGCATACACCTTTTTCATTGAGTACCGGCATAGGCTAATCGGGCTGTTTCATTTCGCGTTGCAAATCTTTTTCTTTCAGACTTTGGCGTTTGTCGTGCAGTTTTTTACCACGCGCCAAAGCAATCTCTAATTTAGCAAATCCGCGGTCATTGATAAAAATTCTTACCGGAATAATTGTCAGACCCTTTTCGGCAGCCCGCTGCTTGAGCTTGCGTAGCTCACGTTTATGCAACAATAGCTTACGCTCACGGGTAGGCTCGTGGTTGTAGTGACTGCCCTGCTTATACGGGCTGATGTGCATGCCTTTGATAAACAATTCATCACCGTTGAAATAACAATAGCCTTCGCCAAGGCTCACCTTGCCCTCGCGAATGGACTTGATCTCGGTACCGCTAAGCACAATACCGGCAATATAGGTATCGATAAACTCGTACTCATATGATGCCCGCCTGTTGCGGATGTTTATCTTACCGGCAAATCTGCTCTGTTTAGCCATTGTTTTTCAGCTTGTTAAAAAGCGCTGTCAGTTTTTCTTTTGTCAAAATTTTCTGGCCAGTCAGTCCTTTGGCCACCAGTCGCTTACCGGCATATACCTCGATATCGCATAGCAGTTCGCCTGCTTGCCATTCGCGTACCGTGGCTACAAACAACAATTCCTCACCGGGCAAAGCCGGACTCAGGTGGCGTATCTCCAGCCGCGTGCCGATGCCCTCCTCGCCTGCTTCCAGCATATCGAGCACAAACAGGCGTGACGACCACTCCATCTCCCGCGCCAGCGCAAAGGTAGAACAAACCTCGTGAACCGTACCGGCTGCAAAGGCGGCTTTGTCGGCTTCGGTCACTGTGTAGCGATGCTCGCGCTTATCTCCCGGTTGTACTACGTTTTTCATATCTCCTTTTACAATGTTAAAAACAGCCTGCTGCAACTTCTCAGCTCACATCCCGCTAGTATCACATGGCATACCTGGCCACGGGTGCCACATCCAGCGAACAGAATTCCTGCTTTTGATACTTGTAATAGCCGGCCATAGCGATCATGGCAGCATTGTCTGTACAATATTCCAGTGCCGGAAAATAGGTGCGCCAACCGTGCTCTTCAGCCAGTTGCTGTACGGCTGCCCGCAGGCCACTGTTGGCCGATACCCCACCGGCCAGGGCTATCTCTTTAATACCCAGATCATTGGCTGCCTTGGTTAGTTTTTCGGTAAGCATGGCGACAATATTATACTGGATAGAGGCAGCCAAATCCATCAGATTACGGCTGATAAAATCATCATCTTTTTGTTTTTGCTTTTGCAAAAAATACAGGATAGAGGTCTTGATGCCGCTGAACGAATAGTCGTAGTTTGGCATGGACGAGCGGGCAAAAGCAAAGCGTTGCGGATCGCCTTCGGCTGCCAGCTTGTCGATAAGCGGCCCGCCAGGGTATGGTAGCCCCAGCAGTTTGGCGGCCTTGTCAAAAGCCTCTCCGGCAGCATCATCCTGGGTTTGCCCGATAATCTCCATCTGCAGATAATCCCTAACCAATACCAATTGCGTATGGCCACCGCTTACCGTCAGGCAGAGGAAGGGAAACTGCGGCCTGGGCGCCTCAATAAAATGGGCCAAAATATGCGCCTGCATGTGGTTTACCTCGATAAGTGGAATGTCCAGCCCCAGCGCCAGCGCCTTGGCAAAGGAGGTGCCCACAATAAGTGCCCCCAGCAAGCCAGGCCCGCGCGTAAAGGCCACGGCTGATAACTGCTGCTTGTCGATACCAGCCTGCTGCAGGGCGCTATCCACCACCGGCACAATATGCTGCTGATGAGCCCTGGAAGCCAGCTCGGGCACTACGCCCCCATACTGCCGGTGTACTTCCTGACCGGCAATGATGTTGCTTAGCACCCGGCCATCTTGTAGCACCGCTGCCGAGGTTTCATCGCAGGACGACTCTATGCCCAAAATAATCGTACTCATAAATCAATATTGCTGGCGGATTGAATATTTTAGCAAAAATGGGCATTTTACCGGCAAAGAAGTACCCAATTGGCAATATTTAACTGAAGGGCTTGCGCAAGAAGAAGAACAAATTTCTGCATCTGACCAAAAAGCTGCTGCTGGTTTTTACCATCAATGTGGTGCTCTTACTGGTAGCAATCAATTCTTATTGGGTACAAACCGAACTGGCTCACTGGGCAAGTCGCAAGCTCACGGCTCTTACCGGTTTTGAGCATCATATTGCCCGTCTGCGTATCGATTGGTTCGACAGGCTGCAGGTTGACAGCCTGGTCATTGCTGATGAGCACCAGGAGCCGATGATCGCCCTGCAAAACCTGCGGGTAAACTACGACCTGCTGCAACTGCTCCGTGACCGGATCAACCTGGACCTGATTAAGGTAAACGGCCTGCAGTTTGACCTGCATAGGGGTAAAACCAGCGATACCCTGAATATCACCCGCTATATCAAGCGCCTGAAAGCTTTGAGTAGCCCAAAGAAGAAAAAAGGCCGGCCGGTTTATTTTTCAGTTGATAACATATCGGTAAGAAACAGTGTCTTTTCCTACAACAACGGTCATGCCGACAGCGCTCATACCAGCTTCGACTACAACCACTTCGGTTTTGAAGATATAACCCTGGAACTGGAAGCGCTCACCGTAATGCCCGATAGTTTTTTTGTTGACATCATCCATCTGAACACCGTTGAAATACGCAGCCACCTGCCGGTAAACGAGCTACACTGTCACCTGCTGATCAACAGCCATACCATCCGTCTTGACAGGCTGGAGGCAGCCATCGGTTCATCAGTTTTGCGCAATCGTCTGGCATTTATATATTCCGGTTACGAAGATCTGAGCCACTTTGTAGATAGTGTACATATCGAAGCCGATTTTGACAAAACCCTACTCTCCAGCCACGACCTGGGTAATTTTAGCACCTATATGGCCGGCATTGACGACCATTATAAGCTCAGTGGTCGTTTTCGTGGCAAGGTATCCGATTTTAAGGTGCGTAATCTCGATCTCACCCTTGGCAAGGGCACCGTACTAAAAGGCAGCGTGGCCTTTGAGGGGTTGCCACGTGTGGAAGACACTTTCATGAACATTGTATTGAAAAATGCCCATCTGGTGGAAGATGATATCGAGCAATACATACCGGTTGCCGGCTTCAGCGAGTACAACCGCTTTACTCATGTAGATGCCAATGGTTCTTTTACCGGTTTTTTGAATGACTTTGTGGCCTATGGCCGCTTCGATACCGATTTGGGCACCATTGTTTCCGACATCAACTTGAAGATAGCGGCAGACGGCAGCAACAATCGTTATAGCGGTAATCTGCAGCTGAAGGATTTTGAACTGGGCGCCTATACCGGCAATACTTTGCTGGGGCGTACCAGCCTGCAAGGCAGTCTGCGCGGATCGGGCTTTACACTCAACACCGTCAAACTCAACTTCAGCGGCAACATAGACCTCCTGGAGGTAAATAATTACCCCTATGCCAACATTACCACCGATGGCAGTTTTGAACTGGGTTATTTTTCCGGAAAACTGGCTATTGACGACCCTAGCCTGAAGCTGAACACCACTAACGAAATAGACCTGCGTAATCAGCGCAACAAAGTGTATATTAATGGCTCGCTCCAAAAAGCCGACTTGTATGCCATAGGCCTCACAGCCGATTCGGCCAGCCTGCGCACCGATCTGCAGGCTGATTTTAGCGGCTTTGCCCTGGATAGCATCAAAGGATATTTGCATCTGGAAAACCTGCATGCCACCCATCTGGACAGAGTACTCAACCTCAATCATCTTACTGTAAGCTCGCAACACGCCAACTTGCTTCGCACTTTTGAGGTTATTTCCGACAAAGCCAATATTAAACTTACCGGAGATTTTAACTTCACCACAGCTCTCAACGACCTGGAGTTCATGGGTCATGAATATCTTTATACGCTGAAAAACAACAGTGATTCACTGGCGCACTTCTATGCCACGCACACCCCACCCGATACCAGCCGGCAATACTATATAGATGGCAGCATCAAGCTGGCCAATGTCGACAATTTTCTCAATCTGTTTGCCCCGGGGCTATCCTTGCATGGTCATACACAGGTAGATTTCCGCCTCAGGCGTGGTCACAACGCTGCCTTTACCCTGGAACTACAAAACGACACGCTTACTTACAACGATTACCGGTCGTTTGGCAATCTTATACACCTTGATGCTTCCAAATTTATCGCCCGGCCGGGCATCCTGGCTTCGTTCGATATTCAGTCCGACAAACAAATCATCGGCCGTCAGGAACGCTTTGACAATTTGCTGATAAGCGCCATCTGGGAAAACGACAAGATCAATTTCAACTGGTACCATACCCTTGATGAACAAGGTACCGCCAATGATATCTATGGTGAGATTGATTTTTTTGCCGATTCCACCCGCATTCATTTCAGCGAATCATCCCTGCATGTGTGGGGACAAGATTGGCATATCAAGAAAGACAACTTCCTGGTGTACAATGGTGAAGAAATAATAATACGTAATCTGCATATTACAAGCGATGACCAAATGCTGGCCATAGAAGGCAATATTGCTGATGACCCGAAGGCAACCCTCTACGTGCAGGCGGCCAATCTGGATATGGCTATTCTCAGCCAGGTGGTAGGCAAGCGTACAGGTGGCTGGCTCAACGGAGCCTTTGAGCTATCCAACCTCTATCACACACCGGTTATCGTGAGCAATTTTTATATCAACAACTTTACTATCAACGATTTACTAATAGGAGATGTATATAGTTCCAGCGATTGGGACAACACCGAAAGGCTGTTTGATGTACAATTGTCGGTGAGGCGCGACAGGCGTTCGGTGATTTTGGTAAACGGCACCTTCGACCCCTTTCATGCCGCTGAAGCGCTCAACCTGCGGGCGGCATTTGTAGGGACACAACTGAATATGACCGAGCCTTTTACCGAAGGTCTTTTCAGCGATATTACCGGTACCATTACCGGTAACATTTATATTACCGGCCCCCTGCGAGCTCCTGTTCTCATAGGCAACGGGGGCTTCGACCATGCCGGCCTGCGCATTGATTATCTGAATACTTTTTACCGGGTAACCGGCAAATGGCAATTCGACAGTGCCAGTATTCAACTGCAAAACCTGCAGCTTACCGATAGCAAGGACAACAAGGGTATGCTAACCGGCCGGATCAACCACCGAAATTTCCGCGACTTTGAATTCGATCTGCATGGCAGCTTTGACGACCTGATGGTACTCAATACTACCGCAAAAGATAACGATCTGTTTTATGGCACAGCTTTTGGCAGCGGCAATGTAGCCTTTACCGGTCCGCTTGAAAATCTCACCATTAAAATCAACGCTTCCACCCGGAAGGGCACCCGCTTTTATCTGCCCATGAGCTCCGGGGCTACTGCCAATCTGGAAGACTATATCAGTTTTGTTGATTTCGACTCACTAAATATTGCGCACCAGGAGCAGGAAGAAAACAAGAAAGAAACCGGTTTTAACCTGGAAATGGAGCTGGACATCACCGAAGAGGCCTATGCCGAAATTATCTTCAATATTGTAAGTGGTGACATCATACGCGGTCGTGGGCACGGGCACTTGAGCATGAACATCGATACCCAGGGAGAATTTACCCTGCTGGGCAACTACGAGTTTGTAGAGGGCGGCTATAATTTCACTATGTACAACATCGTAAACAAGGAGTTTAGCATCAGTCCCAAGAGCAGTATTACCTGGTCAGGCGATCCTTATGGCGGTATTATGGATATCAAGGCTAAATACAAGCTATCCACCTCACTGGCACCTCTGATTGATTCTACCCTGCAGAAAATGCCGGATGCCAGGCGTATTTATCCGGTAGAGGTAGATCTTTACCTGAAAGGCCCCATGTTGGAGCCCGATATTGCTTTCGATATTAATATAGACGAATACCCCAAATCGAATGTGGACCTGGATACCCAGATCAAGGCTTTTCTGGCCACCATCCAAACCGACCAGCAGGAACTTAACAGGCAGGTATTCAGCCTGCTTATTTTGCGCAAATTCCTACCTCCCGATGCCTTCTCCTCTACCGGTACGGTAGGCTCCAGCGTATCGGAGTTTGTCTCCAATCAGTTAAGCTACTGGATTAGTCAGGTGGATGAAAACCTGACTATCGACCTGGACCTGGGTAACCTGGATGCCGATGCCCTACGTACCTTCCAGTTGCGGGTATCTTACACTTTTCTGGACGGCCGCCTGATCGTCACTCGTGACGGAGGCTTTACCGACCCCAACAACCAGGCCAGCGTAGAGAGCATTGCCGGTGACTGGACCATCGAATACCTGCTATCGGCCGATGGCAAGCTGCGTATCAAACTATTTAACAAAACCAACTACAACCAGCTCAACTCCACCACCGGCTCCGACAACCAGGCGCTGATCAGTGGCGGTTTCAGCCTGATTTATACGACCAGTTTCGACAAACTAAGCGACTTATTTAAGAAGAAAGGCAAAAACAAAGATACTCCTGACAAAGAGCCTTCCTCCAAGGCCGCATTACGCAAAAAAGAAGAAATGCATTAATCTCAGGCGGTTTCCTTGGTCACAGTTGCCAATAACTGATGGATGCGCGCCAGTTCCTTACCGTCATAGCGCTCATTCACCAGGCGGTTGATGTAATAAAACATGTACATGGAGGTGAGCCAGTTGATGAACTCACCATAGCTACCCAGGTGCTTTTTCATGTTCACCATAATCCACGAAAAATGCTGCCAGGCATCGAAGCACGACTCACAGCTACGGTCGATACCCGTACAGCACCTGCGGGTAGTGGTAAAATCGGCATTGTACGCCCTAAAATGCGGGTTGTAGGGATTCCCATTGCGCAGGCGCGCAGCATTGGGCTCATAGTTGGTGCTTACATTGGTACACACCTCGTAGCCCCAGGTTTGGCCGTATAGCTTGCCACTGGTAGTAACCTGATTGAAATACCTGGTAGTCAGGATATGCTCGGGATACAAGTCAATCATACGTGCCACCTCATCCCGTACCCGCTTGAAACCGGCCCGATAGTCGTAATCGCCACCCAGGTGGTGCAGGTCGCTGTAGTAGTTGAATAGCACCTTGTTGCCATTGTCTATGCACTCCTTTACCACCTTTTCTATTTCCTGATAGCGACCCGGACTCACGGTATAATAAAAGAACGCCCGGTCGTCATGGCGGTAGTTTTTCAGTGCCATGGCAAAGAGGTCGCGCTTACCGGCATTGCGCAGTCGGGCATCGGTGCTGTGGTCGCCCCACACCGCCACCCCAATGGGCATGTTCTCAAACCCCTCAAAGGGAATACGGATAAGGCCGTTGGTGGCCACATTCATTTTGAAGTTGTGGTAAATAGCTTCCAGCCGGTCGAGGCGCAAAGTAGGCTCGCCCCCTACTATGGTTACGAAGTTGGTACCGCGGGCTTTTTCCTTGGCTATCCACTTAGCAAAAGCCTCATCCAGGTCTCCGCCACCGGCTATCAGCTTGTCCATTTCCTCTTCGAAATAATAGCAGCCGGTACAGCGCAGGTTACATTCATGGGTGAGGTCGAGCGATACCGAACGCAAAGGACCGGCTTCCCGAATACTGCGATACAACCGGGCTACGAAGGGGTCTTGTAAATAGTCGGACAAACTTGCCATACAACAAAGCGGTAAGGAACAAAGCTAATTAATCCTGCGCAGTGATACGGGCTCTGGCCAAAAAATCAGCACCTGTAGGCTGTTTATCCGGCAACTGCCGCCTCATTCAGTTCTGCTACCTTGGTCAGCGCCTGTTCCAAATCGGCTATAATGTCTTCCACATCCTCTATGCCTACCGAAAAGCGCACCATTTCATCCGGGATACCGGCTGCAGCCCGCGCCCCGGGCGACAGGCCCGCATGGGTCATAGAGGCCGGATGCTGTATGAGCGTCTCCACCCCTCCCAACGAAACAGCCAGCAAGGCAAGTTTCACTTCATTCATCAGCGTGATACCAGCCCGTAAGCCGCCTTTTACGCCAAAGCTCATCATAGTACCGGGGCCGTCCATCTGCCGGGTCGCCAATTCATATTGGGCAAACGAAGGCAAACCCGGGTAAAGCACCCAATCAATCTGCGGATGGCTTTCCAGCCAGGTGGCTATCTGGCGGGCGCTGGCCTGCGCCTTTTCGATGCGCAGAGCCAGGGTCTTAACACCCCTGGTTACCAGAAAAGCCTGATGCGGGTCCATATTACTACCCAGCAATACCATATTATGATGTAGCTTGCGATAGATGTCTTCCTCTCGGGCAATCAGGGCGCCTCCCACTATATCGGCATGGCCGTTGATAAACTTAGTAAGCGAGTGCAGCACCACATCGGCTCCCAGCGCCAACGGGCGCTGCAGATAGGGGCTGCTAAAGGTGTTGTCCACCACTGTTATTATGCCGTGCTCGTGCGCCAGGCTGCTGGCTGCGGCAATATCGGTAATACTCATGGTGGGGTTGGCTGGCGTTTCCAGGTAAAGCAGTCGGGTGTTGGGCCTGATAGCCGCTTTGATATTTGCGATGTCAGAAGTATCTACAAATGTCGTTTCTACACCAAAGCCGGCAAACAACGTTTCGGCCAATGCCCGGCTGGGACCGTAAACAGCCTGGGCGGAGATCATGTGGTCGCCCTGCCGTAAGAAAGTAGTATAGGCTGTACTCACGGCTGCCATACCCGAGGCCAGCGCCACGGCTCCATAACCACCTTCGAGCTCGGCCAGTTTATCCTCCAGCGCCTTGATGGTGGGGTTTGACAGGCGGGTATAAATATAGCCCTGCTCCTGCCCGGCAAAGCGGGCTGCCCCCTGAGCGGCACTCTCAAAAGCAAATGTGGATGTTTGGTAAATAGGCGTTACGGCACTGCCATACACATCGGGCGGGTCTCCGGCATGCACCAGTTTGGTAGCAAATCCTTTGTTTTTGGTCTTCATTATGCTTTACTTTAAGGTAGTAATCAAAAGTAGAAAAAACTACCGGTTATACTTGTGACCGGGGTCGCATAAAGTTGATAAAATGAAAAGCAAATACCTCTGTTTCCTGCTGCCTTTATACTGGTTTGCCTGCCAACCGGCTGTACCACCTGGCATCGATATGACTATCAAAACGCTGCGCTACCAAACGCCCGACTGTCAGCCGGAGCGCGACCCCTGCCTGATGATTGACCTCGATTTTCCGGTATTTACTGGCAATGACAGCCTGGCTGTGCAGCAAGCGGCCAATGAAATAACCGGCCTTTATTATGATGTTCTCGGTCAGCAGGGAGGCGGCACCACTGCTGACGAACAAGGGCTGATGCAAGCAGTAGCCACCCTGGCCAAGACCTTTGACGACTATCGCCATGATTTTCCGGATGACAACACCGGTTGGCAGGTGAACATAAAAGCCAACGAGCTCTACCGCAACGATACACTTTTGACAGTTGCCGTAAACAGCTTTTGGTTTTTTGGCGGAGCACATGGCAATTACGAAGTGCATTATTTTAATATAAACCGGCAGACAGGTCGTTTGTTGAGCCCTGAAAAGCTGGTGCCCGACCTGCAAGCCTTGCGCGAAAAAGCTGAGAAAATATTCCGCCAGAAATACCTGACGGACGGGACAAACGACTGGGAAGAAGCCGGTTTTAGCTTCACCAACAATACCTTTCAACTACCGCAAAACATGGCTTTTGCCGGTGACAGCATCATTTTGCATTACAACCAATACGAGATAGGCCCCTATGCGGCCGGTGATTTTCACTTAAGTGTACCAATAGGCAAACATTAAAATTCTGCAATATTTTTTGTGTAATTATAAAGTATTGCTACCTTTATCTTGGAAAGAGAACATTCTGGCATGCGTATTCAAGTTTATTGCTGGCTCTTTCTGTTGTTTGGCTTACCAGTTAGCGCCCAAAAAATCAAATCTCTTGAATTTTTAGGCGCTTATGAGATTCCCTATGGATACCGTTATGAAGGAACGGTGGTAGGTGGCTTATCCGGTATCACTTATCTGGATGGCTACTATTATGTGGTAGCCGATAAGCCTCCAGCCCGGTTCTATCAAATGACAATCCTTTTTACTGATACACTCGATGTCAAAATCGAAGCGGTAAAATTGCTTAGGCCAGACTCGGTGTCTGATAGCGAACTTGAGAGCATAATTCCCACCCCGGATGGTTCGGGTTTTTTTCTTTCGGATGAACAAAAAGAAGGCACCAGGGTGCTTATGGTAAACAAAGAAGGAGAAATACAACAAATGGTCTTACCCGAGAAAGATATCTTTATACCTCTCAGCAACCACAATTCGGGCATAGAAGGTATTGCACTTAGTGAAAAGGGCAATTGTTTGTACTATGCTTTTGAACGCCCTACGCTCGACTGCAGCAATCTGGGTTTGGTAAGCATAAAACGAATAAAGTTGGCAACAGGCTACGAAGCCAGTTGCTATTATTATGAGTTGCACGACCCACCGGTTGACCCGCTTGGCACAAACGGTATTAGTGAAATAATTTCCATCAACCGCACAGACTTAATGATCATGGAGCGGGCTTATATACCAGGGCAAGGTAATGTTGTGAAGTTGTTTAGTAGCAATGTGCCACCCGAACGTCACTATTGTGATGACGATAATTTTACCTTGAAAAGTGAATTAATGTTTGACTTTTCTTCAGTTCCCGGTTTTAAAATTGATAATGCCGAAGGGATGTGCCTGAATGAGGACGGCTCTATCTTGTATATCGTAACCGACAACAATTTCAACAAAACTCAGCACACCCAAATTGTTGCCCTGGGGGTTAATTATTACTGATATTATTGCTTGTCAAGCCCCAGGGCAGTCATCATCTTATCAAAAATGGCCGTATTTTCATAGGTACCCCTAAAAGCTTCAGCTCCCGGTCCGTAGGCATATACCGGCACCATTACCCCGGTATGGTAGTCGGTAGAAAAATTGACAGCCGTAGAATCGCCCAACACATCTACATCCAGGAGAGACAAACCACCAGTTTCGTGGTCGGCTGTGATGATAACCAGGGTATTACCATCCTGGCGGGCAAATTCAAGCACCTGGCCGATAGCTTTATCAAAGTCCAGCAACTCGGTAACTACATAACCGATGTTGTTTTCATGGCCACCCCAGTCAATCTGTGAGCCTTCCACCATCAGGAAGAAGCCGTCAGGATCTTGCTTGAGCAACTCTATAGCCTTGGTGGCTGCATTGGGCAGCATATCGCCACGCCCCAGCGCTACCGGAGGCATGGGGCCTTCGTTGAGCAAAGCGGCCAGCTTACCCGTTTTGATATCGGCCATCGCAGCCTGGTCGGTTACTACCTGATACCCCCTGGTGGTCAGACTATCGATCAGGTTGAGGCCGTCATCGCGTTTGGCAAAATCGTTATAACCTCCGCCAATAAATACATCTATATCGGTATCGAGAAAATCACGGGCAATCGCCTGGTAGCTTTTGCGGCTCTCCTCGTGGGCTATAAAGCTGGCCGGAGTAGCATGGGTAATGGTACTGGTAGCTACCAAACCGCTGGCCAGGCCGGCATCTTCGGCATAGTGCAAAATAGACTTCACCGGTTGTTTGTTGGCGTCCAGACCAATAGCCCCGTTGTAGGTTTTTACACCACAAGCCATGGCCGTGCCTCCGGCAGCCGAGTCGGTGATTTTACCCTCTGCATTGTTGGTTTTGGAGAAGCCGATATTATTTAAGCTTTCCAAATTGAGCGCATGGTCGGCTGCCAGTATGGCCGCCTGAATCTGAGCTACACCCATGCCATCACCTATCATCAATATTACATTGCGCGGCTTTGCGCTATCTACTGTTTTTTCTACTTCTACCTCCTGCTGACATGCCAAGGCAAAAATTGTCAGTGAAAAGAGAATAAGACTGGTTTTAATAATTTGTCGCATCATAATTGATTGTTTAAAAGTGCGCCAAAGTTAAGAAATCAGCACTCATAGCAAAGTATTTTAGCGCCAACTATTTATCTTCGTTAAAATATTTTAGCCAAATAAAGGTCTGTATTCATGAAAAAGGCATGGCGTATCTTCCTAATCATGCTAATAGCCCTGCTGGGTTTTGCCCTTACCCCGCCCGGTGGCCGCTATTTCGAGATAGCCAAAAATCTGGACATCTTCGCCACTGTTTATCGTGAGGTGAATGAGTATTATGTGGATGAAATTAACCCGACTCAGCTCATGAACAAGGGCATTAACGGCATGCTGCAAGACCTTGACCCCTATACCAATTATATATCGGAAGACATGATAGAAGACTTCCGTACCGCCAACACCGGGCAATATGCCGGTATAGGGGCTTCTACCATTACCCTTAACGGCCGCATTTTCGTGACTATGGTGTATGAGGGTTTTTCGGCTTATAAAAACGGCCTGCGCATAGGCGATGAAATACTGGCCATAGACGGAGTACCGGTAAAAGGCCTTAGCGAAGAGCGTATCGAACAACTCATGAAAGGACAGCTCAAGTCGAGGGTGGGTTTGCAGGTAAAAAGATTGGGAAGTTCCGACCCTCTAGAACTGGTTTTTGAAAGAGAAAAAATAAAAATCCCCAATGTACCATACAGCAATATGCTTACCGATGAAGTAGGTTACATCAAGTTCACCGAATTTACTCCCGATGGCTATAAGAATGTGAGAAAAGCCCTGATGGCCCTGATGCGTCAGGGAGCCGATGGTATCGTGCTCGACCTGCGTAATAACCTGGGCGGCCTGCTCAACGAAGCCGTAGATATTACCAACCTGTTTATACCGGAAGGCGAACTGGTAGTAGAAACCCGCGGCAAGCTGGCTAACAATAATTACACCTACAAAACCCGTAATACCCCCCTGGCTCCCGATCTGAAACTAACCGTACTGGTAAACCATATGAGTGCTTCGGCTTCGGAGATTGTGGCGGGCACCTTGCAAGACTACGACCGGGCGGTAATTATCGGCAACAAAACCTATGGCAAGGGTCTGGTACAAAATGCCCGCGACCTGCCTTATAATGGCAAGGTAAAGATTACCATTGCCAAGTATTACACACCCAGCGGGCGTTGCATTCAGGCTATTGATTATTCTCACAAACAAAACGGGCGGGCGGTACAACTACCCGATTCGCTCAAAAAAGCATTCCACACCCGAAATGGCCGGTTGGTATATGATGGCGGAGGAATTGATCCGGAGATTGTGATTGAGGATAAACTTACCGGTGGTATTGTAAAAAAATTATACGAAGATGGCTACCTGTATATGTTCGCCCGGCAATACGCCAGCCGGCATGAGACCATTCCGCCTCCCGAATCTTTTAACCTGAATGATGCTGATTATGCCGATTTTGTCAATTGGGTGATCGATACCGGCTTTACTTACAGCAATCCGCTGCTCAAGGATTTCGAGCAACTGCAGCAGCACCTGCCTGACAGTACTACCGCTATGCTGGTGACCCGGCTAGGAGAAAACCTGCAAATTGATTTACAAGAAGAGCTCAATCATTATCGGCCCGATCTGCAGCGCTTGCTGGAAAAGGAAATAGCCGCTTTCTACTATTTGTGGCCCGGTGAGGTGGCAGCCGGCCTGGCCGATGACCCTTACGTGCAGGCAGCCCTGGAGGTATTGCAAGACCCGCAGCGCTATCAGGCGCTTTTGGCAGGGCCGCAATCTGAATAACAGAGGCAGCTACCACTTATGGATTTATTTAACCAGAATCTGCTAAATCATTAGCAATTACCGGCTCTCTGACAGACATTAGTTCCGCATAACCCAACTGTGATAATCATGAGAACCTACTTTTTGCTGCTTCCCTTACTATTCACTATCATTAGCCAAAGCGCTGGTGCCCAGGCATACAAGAAACAAATAGTCAACAATCTGGACAAGAAACAGCAGGAGTATGCCGATATGGCCATGCAAATCTGGCAATATGCCGAAGTAGGTTATCAGGAGGTGAAAAGCAGCAAGCTACTGCAGGATAAGCTCCGGGGGGCCGGGTTTACTGTTGAAGCAGGCGTGGCCGGCATCCCCACAGCCTTTGTGGCCTCCTACGGCAGTGGCAAGCCGGTTATCGGTTTACTGGCCGAATTCGATGCCTTACCGGGGCTGTCACAGGCAGCGGTAACCGAACGTCAGCCAGTTGAGCAAGAAGGTGCCGGGCACGCCTGCGGGCACCACCTGTTTGGCGTGGCCTCGGTAGCAGCCGCTATCGAAGCCAAAGAGTGGCTGGCGCGCAGCGGTCATAGCGGCACTATCAGACTGTACGGCACCCCGGCCGAAGAAGGTGGGGCCGGTAAAGTGTATATGGTGCGGGCCGGATTGTTTGACGATGTAGATGCTGTGCTGCACTGGCACCCGGCCGACCGCAACAGCGCCTCGCCTACCTCCTCATTGGCCAATAAGTCGGCCAAATTTCGTTTTTACGGCTATGCCAGTCACGCTGCGGCAGCTCCGGAGCGCGGTCGCTCGGCACTCGATGCCGTAGAGGCTATGGACTTCATGGCCAACCTGATGCGCGAGCATGTGCCGGATAAAACACGCATTCACTACATCATTACCAAAGGCGGCACGGCACCCAATATTGTGCCGGAGTTTGCCGAAGTGTTTTATTATGTGCGCCATCCGCAAATGAGTGAAACAAAGAGCATCTTTGAGCGCCTGGTAAAAATAGCCGAAGGCGCTGCCCTGGGTACCGGCACCCGTATGGAATACGAAGTAATACATGGTGTGTATAATCTTTTGCCCAATGAGCCTTTGGCACAGGTAATGTACCACAACTTGCAGTATGTGGGTGGTGTACAATACAATGAAGAGGAAAAGGCTTTTGCCGAGAAAATACAAGCTACCTTTAAAACCAAACAACCCCTGTCATCGGCAGCAGAGATTATGCCCTTCAAAGGCCCTTCGCGACCCTTTGGCTCTACCGATGTAGGTGATATCAGTTGGTTGGTACCCACTGCCGGTATGTCGGCAGCTACCTGGGTGCCGGGCACCAGTGCCCATAGCTGGCAGGCCGTGGCGGCCGGTGGCACCACCATTGGCACCAAAGGCATGCTGGTGGCAGCCAAAACCCTGGCGCTGACAGCGGTGGAGCTGTTCAACAGCCCGAAAGTACTGCAAGAGGCCAAAGCCCAACTGGAGCACCTCCGCGGCCCCGATTTTCACTATGAAGCCCTGCTGGGCGACCGCCCTCCTCCGCTCGATTACCGGAAATAGCGGTCGCACAAAAAAATATTGACTAAATGGCGATTTTTTTGCAATATACTTGGACATATTGTAATTTAACACCCACAAATCAATACCATGAAAAAACTCCTGATAACCCTGTTTATAGTTGGCCTCACCTCCACCCTGTTGCATGCCCAAACCGACAGCATCAAGGATGCCGACATGAAAATTCAGTTTCAACCTCCCGAAAGCTGGCAGGCTACCAAAAAAGAAGATGGATACGTGCTTGGCTCGGACAAATTTCAGGGGTTTATGAAAATCAGCGTGCAACCCTTTGCCACCATCAATGAATTGCGCAGCGCTATGATGCAAGGCATTGCCCAGCCTGGAGGTGGTGTGCTCACACCGGTTGACAGCCTGCAAAACCTGGGTGAAGTAGGTGTAGCCGGCCTGTACGAAGGCACCATTGACGGCCAGGATATGCGCTGCTACATGATGGCCCTGATGCCGCCCAGCAAAGGCCGCGCAGCTATTTGTATTTCCGTAGCACCCAAGGAGGTGTTTAACCAGTCCAACATCGACCAACTTAAGTTGTTGATGCGCAGCGTGGTCTTTCAATAAGCCGGGTACCTACCCCACCCGCCAACTTCTACCGCTAATAGCAACCGGTAAAATACCTCACTCTGCCAAAACCTGATGAATATCATTTTATAATGGTTTGATATGTAATAGTTTCACGATTATAAATAAGACCATTTAGTCTTATTTGAGTAAGTAAAATATTTCTAACCAAATAAATGTGAACTATGCTATCAAAAAAACAAGCCAAAGTGTTCTTTTTGGGTGGCACCATCTTCTTTTCCCTGATATTTCTGGGACTATCGTACGAATCGGTGACCAAATCTATTCCCAAAAAGACCCATGCCGACCAGATAACCGATGCCGTAAGGCGCGGTCGTGAAATCTGGGATAAGAACAACTGTATGGGCTGCCACACCATACTGGGTGAAGGCGCCTACTATGCTCCTGAGCTTACGCGGGTGTATTCGCGCAAGGGAGAAACCTACATCAAAACCGTACTGATGTCAAAGACCCCCTGGGCCCCGCGAGGCCGTAAAATGGTGGCTTACGGTATGACCGAAGAAGAAGCCAACGATGTGGTGGCTTTCTTTAAATGGGTGAATGAGATGGACCTGAACGGTTTTCCTCCCGAGCCCGACAAAAACCTGCAACCCTAACCTAATGTTTCTAAGCTAAAACTTTTACGACCATGAAATATAAATCACAACGAGTAGCTTATTGGTTCTTTGCACTGAGTATGCTACTTATTATCCTGCAAATTACCTATGGCTTTATCATGGCCTTTGCCCATTATGGCATGGACGGCCTGCACAACTGGATACCCTTTAATGCCGCCCGCACCACCCATATCAACCTGCTGGTAGTGTGGTTGCTGTCAGGCTTCATGGGGGCTGCCTACTATATTATTCCCGAAGAAGCCCAGCGTGAGCTGGTAAGCGTAAAATGGGCCTATATTCAGCTCATTTCGTTTGCCATAGTAGGCGTAGTGGCGGTTATCGGCTTCCACTTCAACTGGTGGGAAGGCCGTAAGTTTTTGGAAATACCCCGTCCGCTGGATTACCTGGTAGTGGTAAATGTGCTGCTCTTCCTGGGCCTGATTCTGGCCACCTTGTACAAGGGCAAAACACAAACCACCACCGCCATGGTACTGGCTATGGGACTGGTGTTTGCTGCCCTGCTTTATTTGCCGGGTATGATCTTTTTCGATAACCAGGCCCTCGATTCTTTCTTCCGCTGGTGGGTAGTACACCTGTGGGTAGAAGGTGTATGGGAGTTGATCATGGGTGGTATCCTGGCCTTCCTTTTGATAAAGCTTACCGGGGTTGACCGTGAGGTAATTGAAAAGTGGCTTTATGTAATCGTAGGCCTTACTTTCCTGTCGGGCATTCTGGGTACCGGCCACCACTATTATTATATCGGCACTCCGAAATACTGGCTGGTAATTGGTGGTATTTTCTCGGCCATGGAGCCGCTGGCTTTCCTGGGTATGGCCTTGTTTGCCATCCACATGTACCGCAAGGGCGGGCGTAACCACCCCAACAAAATTGCCTTGTCGTGGACATTGGGCACCGCCATCGTGTCGTTTGCCGGAGCCGGATTGCTGGGCCTGGCCCATACCCTGCCGCAGGTAAACCTCTATACACACGGCACGCTGGTTACCGCCATGCACGGCCACCTGGCCTTCTGGGGCGCCTACGGCATGTTGGTATTCGCCATGATCTCTTATGCCATGCCGCTAATGACAGGGCGCAAGGTATATGAGCAAACCTCCAATATCTACGCCTTCTGGCTAGCCGTGATTGGTATGCTGGGCATGACCACAGCTTTTGCGGCTGCCGGTGTAGCACAGGTGTACCTGGAGCGCAGAGTGGGGCTCGATTTTATGGTGGCCCAACAGGAAATTGAGGTTCACTTTCTGGTACTTATCCTCTGTGCCACCCTGTTTACCACAGGGGTACTCATCTTTGTGTACAACTTCATCAAATATGGCCGTCCTACCGAGGAGGCCATGGCCAGCGGGGATGAGTTTGAAGCCGTACAGCCCGCTGCTGCATAATAGTTTGTTATCTGCAAAAAGCCGGCTGGGTATGCCGGCCGGCTTTTTGCTTTTTCTTACCTGATAAAAACAACCTGCTATGAAAATTACCGAGGCACCTTACTACAGACATATTGGCCAGGAGGCCGAAGTATTTGAACACGCCTTTCGCAACAAACTACCCCTGCTGCTCAAAGGCCCTACCGGCACCGGTAAATCGCGCTTTGTAGAGTACATGGCCTGGAAGCTTGAGCGCCACCTGATTACCGTGGCCTGCCACGAAGAAACCTCAGCTACCGACCTGATCGGCCGGTATATTATAAAAGGCGCTGAGACCGTGTGGCAAGACGGCCCCCTGACGCGGGCCGTAAAAGAAGGCGCTATCATTTACCTTGACGAAATAGCCGAAGCCAGACCCGATATTATTGTGGCGGTACACTCCCTTACCGACTACCGCAGAATACTCTATATCGACAAACTGGGTACCGAACTGGTGGCCGATGATAATTTTATGTTGGTGGCTTCCTTTAATCCGGGTTATCAAAAAGGCTTTAAAGAGCTCAAACCTTCTACCCGGCAACGGTTCGTATCGCTATCATTCAATTACCCCGAAGAAAAAACGGAACGGGAAATACTGGTCAATGAAGCCGGACTGGATGAGCCCACTGCCAAAAAACTCATCAATATCGGCAACAAAATACGCAATCTCACCGAGCTGGGCCTTACCGAAACGGTTTCTACCCGCCTGCTGGTAGATGCCGGCAAGCTTATTCAGTCGGGCTTGCCCAAACGGCTGGCCGTAAAATCGGCTGTGGTAGAGCCCCTGTCTGACGATGAGGAAACCCTGGAAGCCCTCACCGACCTGGCTAACCTGATGATCTGACCGTGGAGTTTGACCAACTGATATTTCAAAAGATATTCCGCTTTTACGAGCGCAAGAAAAAGGCCGATCCGCAACTGCTGGCCCGCACCGTAAAACTGGCGGATATCAAGCCCAGGCTTACACTGCTGGCCCGCGCCCTTAGCGGTGATGCCATTGAAATAACAGCAGCCACCCGTGAAGGCGGCTGGCAAGCCAATATCTTTTATCTGCCCGAAAAATTCTCTTTGTTGCCGACTACGCAAGACAATCTGGCCTTCTACATCTACCGGATATGCTACCTGTACGTCCAGCGTAAGTTCAACCTCAACTGGCCGCCTGGCCGCGAAGCCGATCTGGCTTCATCACGTTTGCAGGCCAGGCTGAGCGCTCAGGAAGTATTGCCGGTTTTATTTGCGGAATTCCCGGCATTGGAAAAAATTTACCTGAAGGCCAAAGAACAATTGGCAATATTAGCTGCGCAAAACAGCAATGGCAAACAGCAGGAGCCTGATTATACCTGGCTCTACGGCCGCTGGATGAAGTACCTGGTACCACCACCTGCCGAAACCCTGCAACATATCAATGAGCTGAAAAAGCGGCTGGCGGAAATGGAAGTCAACACCGAACTGGCTGCCAAGGCAGCCGAGGAAGTAGAAACCATACAGGTTGATAAAAAAGCCCAGCAGGATTTTGTACTGACTCATAATTTTGAAAAAGCCGAAACAGCCGAGGAGTTTAGCGGTGTATGGCGCGATTTTGATGGTGACGACACCCTGAAAGATGACCAGGAAGCCCTCAGTGAACTAAACCTGCGCCATACCGTGCGGGTAGATGATCCGGTGCACTCGGTGTACAGGGCCGACTTTGCCGGTCATACCACGGCAGCCGAAAGCCGGGAAGCAGCAGCAGACAGCTTTTATCTGACTTATCCTGAATGGAACTACAAGAACAGGAGCTACCTGCCCGACTACTGCAAGGTGTTTCCCAAGCCGGTAAGCACCAAAGAGGTGGACTATTATCAAAAGACCATCCGCCATAACAGCCGGGTACTGCTCAACCTGCGCAAGCGTTTTGCCCAGATGGACAATGTACTGGAACAAGTACGCAGGCAGCCTACGGGCGACAACTTCGATATAGATGCGGTCACCGATATGTATGCCGACCTGCAGGCACACCACACCCCCGATGAGCGTATTTACCTGGCCCAGCGCAAAAGGCGCAAAGACCTGGCCATGCTCTTTTTGCTTGACCTGAGCCTGAGCTCGGACAGCTATACGGCCGGCAATCGGGTGCTGGATGTAGAAAAACAGGTGGTTATTCTTTTTGGTGAAGTGCTCAATGAGCACGATGTGCGCTTCGAAATTGGCGGCTTCTCTTCCAAAACCCGCAATTACTGCTCCTATTTTGCCATTAAGCCTTTCGATTCGCCCTGGCAGCAAGGCCGGTATCGCGTAGGCAGTGTGCAACCGGCCGGCTATACCCGTATAGGCCCTGCTCTGCGCCATGCCGGAGCCCTGCTCAAAGAACAAGAGGCCCGTAAAAAATGGCTGATCCTGCTGTCGGACGGCAAACCCAACGATTACGACCGCTACGAAGGTAAATACGGTATCTATGATGTAAAACAAGCCTTGCGGGAATTGAATGCGGCCAATATAAATACCTATGCTGTGGCCATAGAGGACCAGGCGCGTTACTACTTGCCACAGATGTTCGGCCAAAATCATTACAACATCCTTACCAGTCCGGTAGAGATGCTGCAAACGCTGACCAAATTGTATGAAAGAATTGAAAAGAACTAAACCGGTTGCCAGCCTCTACGAACCTCCAGGTGGTCTGCTCATCTGGATAATTGTCTTTATTGAGTTTATTACCTTTTCCGCTGGTATCATTGTCTTTTTGTATCAACAGCAGCAAATGCCTGGCGAATTTGCCGCAGCCCGGGCTACCCTGAACAAGACCATTGGCACGGCCAATACCATCCTGCTGCTTACCAGCGGTTATTTTATGGCGGTGGCGCTGGAGGCGGTACGCCAAAACAATAACAAAGCAGCCGTACGCAACATGCTGTTCACCTTGTTTTTCGGCATGGGTTTTCTGGCACTGAAATCGGTGGAATACAGCCAGAAATTACAGCACGGCCATGTGCTGGGCAGCCAGCCGTTTTATACTTTTTACTGGTTGCTTACCGGTTTTCACTTTGTACATGTACTGGCCGGAGTGGTCATTATCAGCTATATGGCATGGGCGGTAAAAAGCTTTAGGTACAATAGCCGCAACTACGATGACCTGGCTATGGCGGCTGTTTTCTGGCATATGTGCGATCTGATCTGGTTGTTTTTATTTCCGACAATCTATTTGCTACCTTCCTGATGAAAAAGACATTGACAGTCGTTTGGGTGCTCCTGGTCTTACTTACCCTTGCCATGTATGGCCTGGCTGAAGATCTGCTGCGTATTCACCTACCCGCCTGGGTCATTATGCTTATATCGGTACTCAAATTTCTGCTGGTAGGCTGGTTTTTTGTAGAGTTGCGTCATGCTCATCCGTTCTGGCGGGTTGCTTTCAGCCTTTTTATCCTGGCATTGGCGGTGGTGATAATAGCTATGTAGAAAGGGCATTTTACCACTTACGGCACTATCAGCAAGCCGGCTCCAACATGGTTTCTTCATTCCATATACGGCTTTTTATCTGATCATCAATATAAACTATAAACTTATAATAATTATCGATTTGTTCTATATATTATAAAAATCTATCTTTGTAAAAGAGAATTTTAGTAACAAACAGATAAAACACCATAACAATGGAAGAACAAGAAAAAGTAACGATGATGCCTCGGATAGGCGATCAAGCACCTGATTTCGAGGCGATAACCACCAAAGGGCCAATCAAGTTTTCGGAATTTGCCAAAGACAAGTGGGTAATCCTGTTTTCACACCCGGCTGATTTTACGCCTGTATGTACTACTGAGATGAGCGGCTTTGCCGAGCACAAGCCGCTGTTTGACTCACTGAACACCGAGTTGATTGGCTTGAGCATTGACAGCATCCATGCCCACCTGGCCTGGGTAAACAATGTAAAGGAAAAAACCGGAGTTTATTTTGACTTTCCGATCATTGCCGATTTGGATATGAAAGTATCCAAGCTTTATGGCATGCTACAGCCCAACGAGAGCGAAACGGCAGCCGTGAGGGCGGTATTTTTTATAGATCCGGCCAAGAAAATCCGCCTGATCATGTACTATCCGCTCAATGTGGGCCGTAATATGGATGAAATAATCCGCGTGCTGGTAGCCCTGCAAACTTCCGACAAGCATGGCGTAGCCTTGCCGCTCAACTGGAAGAAAGGTGACAAGGTAATAGTACCGCCCCCCAAAACTTTGGAAGAAATGCAGCAGCGGCTCGAAGACGACTCCTGCGAGCGCATTGATTTCTATCTCTGCAAGAAAGAGATATAAGTTTGCTTCTTATAGTTACAAAGGCCGGGGTTCTTAGCTCCGGCTTTTTTTATTGCCTGCCTTTTGTAATACTTCCTGCAACATTGCCTCCCGCCCGCTAGTAGCATCGAGCCAGTGCAGGCTATAGCCTTTTTTCTCCATCCGCCTGAACCAGGTCATTTGCCGTTTGGCAAACTGGCGGATAGCAATATTCAGGCGCTCCACCATGTAATCATAGTCTATTTCACCGAGTACATAGAGTGTTACCCAGCGGTACTCCAGACCGTAATATAGCAACTGCTCGGGTTGCAGCCCCATATCCAGTAGCTTATTAACTTCCTCAATAAGGCCGTTTTGCAGGCGCTCTTCCAGGCGCTGCCTGATACGGGCCATTACTTGCTGGCGCGGCAGCGTTACCACAAAAATATCAGCAGGCAACGGTTTACTCTTTTTGGCCGGCAAATTGTGAGTCTGCAGATACTGCGAAATCTCCACCGCCCGGATAAGTCGCTTGGTGGTGGTCAGCGAGGTAATATTCAACTGTGCTGCCAGCTCCGGGCTGATCATGCTCATCAGCCGGGCTTTGGACTCATCGGCCAACTGCTGGCGGAGCGCCTCATTTACCGGCACAAAAGCATAAGGGTTGCCCTCCAGCACCGATTCGATATATAGGCCACTGCCCCCGCACAAAACCGGCTGCTTGCCAGCCGCCACTATCTGTTTGTAAACCTGCTCAAAATCGCGTTGATACTCCTTGATATTATACTGTTCGCCCGGCTCCTTGATATCAATCAGGTGATAAGGAATCTGGTGGCCGGCTATATAGTAGTCCTGCAGGTCTTTGCCGGTACCGATATCCATCTGGCGGTACACCTGGCGCGAATCGGCATTGATGATTTCGCCATCCAGGGCGTGTGCTACGGCCACCGCCAGACGCGTTTTGCCTACTGCTGTTGGCCCCGTTATTACTATTAGTTTTTTCGTATTGCCGGTCATCGCTGCCAATATATCTTTATCAGCTTGATATTACCTCTGTTGCTGACAACCTGCCACCCTGCCGACAGGTTAGAGTCCCGTTTAGGATAATGCCGCTGGCAATGAGCCACATCCAGCCAGAATTCCTGAGGTGGCGTATCGGCTGCTTTTTCAAAACCGATTTGCAAAAATCCGCGCCCGTCCGACCATTCCTTATCTACATAAGTCATTATATGCCCGGGCTGATATTCCCTGACAAAGGCCTCAATCAGTTTGCTCAAACCGCCCACCACCGTATAGCCACCTGCCCCGGCATAGCGGATCAGCTCGTGCGATAAATAGGTGCGGCCTTTGTACTGCACCGGACAGCTACGTCCGAAGCCGGCCACTGCTACCAACTCACCCTGGTAGGTCAATCCATAGCGATATTTGGTTTTGGTGGGCATAAGTAAATGATGGGTTGCAATAAAAGCATCAAACTCACCCCTTGCCGGCCGTACTACCTGCGTACTGCGTGCATGAATACGCTCGTTTAGCCCCAGCAGGGTAGCCAACCGCGCCAACACCACGTGCTGGCGGGTATTGAACACATCCTCCCACAGGCGGATGGTAAAAGTCTCATCCTCAAGCTGAGCAAGGGGCTGCCACACCCTGGCAGGCAGCGAACAGGCGGGTATAAAACGAATCTGCAAATTTTCAGCAACCAACAAATGGTCGTCAGCCTTGAATTCATATGGAATATGCCTGGCATCAAGAAAGGCCGTTATAGCTTTTTCAAAAACAAGCACAGGTACTAAGCCGGGAATGATACAACAAAGGTGCTCCCTACCCCTTCGGTACTATCTACATCAATTTTACCATGCAGCTTTTCGAGCAGGCGCATCACGATCACCAGGCCTATGCCGGAAGACTTACCCGCAGTTCCCTCGCCTTCCAGTTTTTTATAGCTGCTGAATAGCCTTTTTTGATCGGCCTGACTAATGCCGGGGCCTTCATCCATAATACTCACCTGCATCAGGTTGTCCTGTTTGCGAAGGTCCACCTTTACCGTGCCACCCTCGGGAGAAAAGTCAATAGCATTCTGTAAAATATTGGAAATAATCTGCTGAAAGTAATGCTTATCGGTATTGATCGGTAGTGGTTCATCCGGGTGGGTAAAAGAAATATTTACTTTCTTTAACTTTGCGGCCGGCTCATGTATAGCCACCGATTTGGCCACCAGTTCTACCGCATCGTATTCATGCAGGGCAAGCTCGTGCAGTTCCGATTCTATCTTATGCACATCGAGCATCACATCTACCATATTGGCTGTATCGGCCGCTACCTGGCTTATCATTTCCAGATATTGCAATTGCTCCGGAGTTAGATTTTCTTTCTGCAGTTTGATTAACTCCACCAGCCCTTGCATGTTACTTAGCGGGGCTTTCAGGTCGTGCGCTACCACCGAGAGGGTATTATTTTTTTCAATATTAAGCTCCTCGAGGGTTTCGTTCTTTAGGGCCAATTCCTCGTTTTTGGCAGCAATTTCATCATGCTGTTTCTGGATAATACGGTATTGTTTTTTTAGTTCACGATACGCCTTAACCACGAAAAACAATCCAAAAATGGCCACAAAAGCAAAAACCACAACCAGAATTACCACCAGTTTTACCTGGTCATCGGAGAAAGCCGGGTCGTCAACCGGGGTAGCCGATTGCGAAGCCTGTAATAACACAGTAAAAACTGCTGCCAGAACCTGTCCGATATAAGAGCCACTAATAGAGATCATTAAAAATAATTCTAAATCGCAAAAAGATTAAGCCATTTCCCGACCTAAAAATATATAAAATATCCCCTTTTTAAAATCCACCGGCTATTATTTATCTCATTCACCAACCAATGGGGCAAAATGTAACTGAGTGTTTATCTTTGCCCCTTTAATCAACTGAAGCGACACCGGAAAACAGCATGAAAAATTTTATTGAAGAATTGCGCTGGCGTGGCATGATACATGACATGATGCCCGGCACCGAAGAGCTCCTGCAAAGCGGCCCGCAAGCCGGCTATATCGGCTTCGATCCTACGGCCGACTCATTGCATATCGGTAGCCTGGTGCAGATTATGACGCTGGTGCATTTTCAGCGGTGCGGCCACAAGCCTATTGCCCTGTTGGGTGGTGCTACCGGCATGGTGGGCGACCCTTCGGGTAAGTCGCAAGAGCGCAATCTGCTTTCTGAGGAGGTATTGCAGCATAATCTGGCTTGCGTGCAAAAGCAACTGGCCAAATTTCTCGATTTTGATACCGGAGAAAATGCTGCGGAAATGGTCAATAATTACGATTGGTTTAAAGAGTATCGTTTTTTGGATTTTATTCGCGATATCGGTAAGCATATTACCATTAACTACATGCTGGCCAAGGACTCGGTCAAAACGCGGTTGGAAACCGGCATGTCGTTCACCGAATTCAGTTATCAGTTGGTGCAGGGTTATGATTTTCTGTGGCTATACCAGCACAAAAACTGCAAGCTGCAACTGGGTGGCTCCGACCAGTGGGGCAATATCGTGACCGGCACCGAGCTGATACGCAGAAAGCTGGGTGGCGAAGCCTATGCCCTTACCACACCTCTTATCAAAAAAGCCGATGGCAGTAAGTTTGGCAAGACAGAGAGCGGTAATGTATGGCTCGATCCGGCCAAGACTTCGCCTTATAAATTTTACCAATACTGGCTCAATGCTTCCGATGAGGATGCAGCTAATTACATACGGATATTTACGTTGTTTTCTAAAGAAGAAATAGAAGCCATCCAGGCCGAGCATGAGCAGGCACCGCATTTGCGTACCTTACAAAAAGCCCTGGCCCGCGATATTACCCGCAGGGTGCATTCGCAGCAAGACCTGGAGATGGCCGAAAAAGCCTCAGGTATTCTCTTTGGCAAATCTACCAAAGAAGACCTGGAGTCGCTGGATGAGAATACGCTGCTGGCGGTATTTGAAGGAGTGCCGCAAGCCCATATCGGCAAAGATGCGCTGGGTAAGCCGATAGCTGAGCTGCTCACCGAAGCCTGTGACAATCTGGTGTTTGCCTCTAAGGGTGAAGCGCGCAGAATGATAAAAGGTGGCGGGGTGAGTATCAATAAAACCAAGGTAACCGACAGCGAGGCGCCCTTTGCCACCGAACTGCTGGCCGGCAAATACCTGCTGGTACAGCGCGGCAAGAAAAACTACTACCTGTTTATTGTAGACTAAAGCTTAACGGATACGGTATAGCACCGACAATTGTCCGCTTACATTGCGGGCCCGCACATTGAGTTGCGGATTGGTATTGCTATCAATCAGGCCGTAAGTAGGCCGCAGGTCAAGGGTAAAGCGCCCCAACGAAACAGCTGCCCCCGCCAGGAAGCCATAATCAAACCAGGCCACATTGTCCCTGATATTGGCCTCGAAATCACCTACCCCGGCCTTGGTAGTCTTGCGCCTGGCCCAGAGCCGCATACCACCATAGGCACCCAGGTAAAAACTAACAGCCGTCTTTCCCGCCAAGCGATACGACAAAGCAAAAGGTACCTGCAAATAACCAATGGTATTGCGCTGTACTTCATCGGCAAACTCCTGCACCGAGCCCATGGTAATGACCTGGGCTTCCAGCCAGTAGCCCCAACCCGCTACCATACTGCTATTGTGCACCCCGGCCTGCCAGCCCACTTTGGGCTTATTACGGACTACCAATACATTGTCGGATTGGGTACCACTGCCATTAAAACCCAATTTTATACCCCAAGCGATCTGAGCAAACAAGCCGGCCGGCAGCCATAGTATGAGACATAAAAGAGCAAACTTCATAACTAAATATAAAAAAAGCGGCAAGTAAAAACCCACCGCTTTCCAATAAATTGTGCCGGTTGCTTATTTCGATAGCCAAATACCTACCGAAAGCAATACCGCGTTATTCTTAAGATCAAAACCGGTAACATTACCCACAGAAATATCCTTCACGCCCATGTGATAACGCAACGAAGCATGCAACATTGACAGGTCAACCCCTGCTCCAAATACAATTTGCAGGTCATTGCTGGCCAATTGGTCTTTAAAATCCTGGCCATCCAATTTGGAGCTGGTAAGCCAGGCAAATTGCGGGCCTACCTGTAAACTCATTACTTTCAAAATATACACCTTGGCCACCAATGGCAATGCAATATAAGTATTACGCAGTTCCTGCGCTGCCTGCGCTGCACTAGCTAATGTAACTTTTGAGCCGTTTTGAGTATAAATAGCATCCAGCTCTACTCCGATAACCGGAAACTTCAGCTCGGCCATCAAGCCGGCATGCCAGGCAGTCAGATTCTGCCCCACTACATCCGGATTGGTGGAGTTAATCTTTGAGAAATTGGCGCCACCCAATACTCCGAACTTAAACTGGGCCTGGGCACTGAAAGCGCCAATCAACAATACCGCAACTAGGATAGTAGAAATCTTTTTCATATCTGCAATTTAATTTGGTTACACTTCAAATATAGTAAATTTTTATTCTTGCCCTTTAATCGTCTTCTCCAACATGGACATATCAATACCCTTTTCCGGATATTTCCCTTTTATATTTTCATAAAAGGACAATAGTAACCGGAAATCCTCCCTAATGTTGTCGGAAGGTCGCAAGGGAGGTGCTATTACTATGCGCTTGGTAGCATAGTCAAACCCCACCGGATAGATGGGGATGCCGGCCTTACGGGCTATGTGGTAAAAGCCTGTTTTAAGCCTGTCCACCTTGCTGCGTGTACCCTCTGGTGCCAGGGCTATTGAGAAGCGCTCATGGCGATTGAAGATATCCACCACTGCATCAACCAGGTTGTTGTGCCGGCTGCGATCTACCGGATAGCCCCCCAACGCCCGGAAGATAAACCCGTAGGGAAAGCGAAACAACTCTTTCTTACCCAAGTATTTGGTAGCCTGCAAACCCAGGTACGAGCGCGCAAATACCCCTATTATAAAATCGAAGTTGCTGGTATGCGGCCCGATAATGGCAATAAATTTGGGCGGTACCGGCTCAAAAGAACCTTCCACTCGCCAGCCACTTAGCTTAAACCACCATTTGGAAATCCAATACAACATTTATCTAACACCTTGTTCAGGATATTTGGCCGTTTTATCCCGGTAAAAGGCCTTGATCTTCTCCAGGTCGGCCTCATAATCACCACTGGGATAAACCACCGGCCCTACCCCGGCAATTTTATGTTTATAATCGAGAAATCCAAGAATAATGGGCACTCCGGCCTGCTGGGCCACCCGGTAAAAGCCGGTTTTCCAGCGCGGAGCATACTTTCGGGTGCCCTCCGGAGTAATCATCATAATCAGGCGGTCCGACTTGTTAAGCAATTCCACCATGGCATCCACCATGCTGGTTTTACGTTTAAGGCTGCCGTCTTTGGGCGTACGGTCGATGGCAATAGCCCCCAGTTGTCGGGCTATCCAGCCAAATACCGGAAAATGAACCACTTCTTTTTTTATGGTAACCTTGACCGGGATACCCATGATAAAGAAAGCCCCGCGGGCGTAGAGAAAATCCCAGTAGCTGGTATGCGGGGCAGCAATCATCACTGCTTTTTTAATGTCGGGCGGTATGGCACCCTGCACCCGCCAGCCGGTCAGCCAAAAGATAAATCGTGAAAGCAGGCGTAGCATCAGAACAACTTGTCTAGCAGTTCAGGATCGGTATGATTGGGCATGGTGATGTGCAGGCTGGGCGTGCGCGCCATCTCTCTGCGGGCGGCAAACTCGGCCCCGCTGTTGCGCGCCCAGCTTCTGCGGGCTATACCGTTGTTTACATCGTAAAACAACATACTGGCCAACCTGCGATCGGCTGCTTCACTACCATCGAGCACCATGCCAAAACCACCGTTAATCACCTCGCCCCAGCCTACGCCACCGCCATTGTGGATTGACACCCAGGTAGCGCCACGGAATGAGTCGCCAATGACATTCTGAATAGCCATATCAGCCGTAAAGGCCGAGCCATCGTAAATGTTGGAGGTCTCTCTGAAGGGGGAATCGGTGCCCGACACATCGTGATGATCGCGACCCAGCACTACCGGGGCACTGAGTTCACCCTTGCGTATGGCCTCATTGAACGCCCGCGCTATCTTGATGCGCCCTTCGGCATCGGCATAGAGAATACGCGCCTGCGAGCCCACCACCAGCTTATTGCGTTGCGCACCCTCTATCCATTGTACATTGTCAGCCATCTGCTGGTGTATCTCCTCCGGTGCGGTGGCCATCATCTCGCGCAGCACTTGCTTGGCCAGTTCATCGGTATGCTGCAGGTCCTCGGGCTTGCCGCTGGTGCACACCCAACGGAAAGGACCGAAACCGTAATCGAAACACATAGGCCCCATAATATCCTGCACATACGAAGGATAGCGGAAATGAATGCCATCGGGCGCCATAATATCGGCACCGGCACGTGAGGCCTCCAGCAGAAAAGCATTGCCGTAATCGAAGAAATAGGTACCGCGGGCCGTATGGCGGTTGATAGCAGCTGTCTGCCGGATGAGTGATTTGCGTACCTCTTCCTTGAAGCGTTCCGGCTCTTCGGCCATCATACGGTTAGCTTCTTCAAAGCTCAGGCCTACCGGATAATAGCCACCCGCCCAGGGGTTGTGCAGCGAGGTCTGGTCGCTGCCCAAATCTATGTACACACCCTGCTCGTCAAAATACTCCCACACATCCACCACATTGCCATGATAAGCAATAGATACCACCTCTTTCTTATCACGGGCTTGCTGTACCCGCTTTACCAGTGCATCCAGATCATCAATCAATTCGTCAACCCAGCCCTGTTCGTAGCGTTTTTTTGCAGCCTTGATATTTACCTCAGCCACCACCGATATACAACCGGCTATATCCCCGGCCTTGGGCTGGGCGCCACTCATCCCACCCAGGCCGGAGCTAACAAACAGCTTGCCGGCCTTATCCTCCCCTTTGGCGGTAATCTTGCGCAAGGCATTGAGCAAGGTAATGGTGGTGCCGTGCACAATACCCTGCGGCCCGATATACATATATGAGCCGGCTGTCATCTGACCATATTGGGTTACCCCCAGGGCGTTGTAGCGCTCCCAGTCATCCTGCGATGAGTAATTGGGTATCATCATGCCATTGGTTACCACCACGCGGGGGGCTTCCTTGTGCGAGGGGAACAAGCCCATCGGGTGGCCGGAGTACATGTGCAAGGTCTGCTCGTCAGTCATAGTGGCCAGGTACTGCATAGTGAGCAGGTATTGTGCCCAGTTTTGAAAGACCGCCCCATTGCCTCCGTAGGTTATCAATTCATGCGGGTGCTGCGCTACGGCCGGGTCAAGGTTGTTCTGGATCATCACCATAATGGCACCTGCCTGCGGAGTTTTGAAAGGGTACTCATCAAGCGGGCGGGCGTACATGTCGTAGTCCGGGCGGAAGCGGTACATATAGATGCGGCCGTACTTCTCCAGCTCTTGGGCAAATTCCGGAGCCAGCACTGCATGGTGCTTCTTATCAAAATAACGCAGCGCGTTGGCAACAGCCAGCTTTTTCTCTTCTTTGGTCAGGATGTCTTTGCGCTTGGGTGCGTGGTTCACATCCGGATCGTAAGGTTTGGCCGGGGGTAGCTCGTCCGGAATACCGGCCAGAATAGTTTCTTTGAAAGTCATGGCAAAAAATGTTTACAAGGCAAATTTATGAAGGTTTTCACGGGTATAGTCATAACCTACCTTAAATATAGCCTGTGCCTGAGACAAGCCAAAGCCGCTATAGTTTACCAGTTCAGGGGGCTCGATAAATACATCGCAGAGTTGCTTGCTGGGTGCTACGTTGCCATTGATGGCCAGCAAAGCACTGCGCTCCATCAGTGCGCGGGCATTGGGCAGGCGCGTTACCGGCCCGCCAGGGTTGCAGCTAATGGCAATCAGGCGGTCAACCTTGCCGTGCAAAGCTTCGGCCGGCAGGTTGTTGAGTAAGCCGCCATCTACCAACTGCCTGCCATTCAGATTGATAGGTTTGAAAATAACCGGTACACAAGCCGAGGCCAGCACAGCCGGTACCAGCGGGCCATCAGCCAGATACACCAGCTCTCCCTTGTAGATGTCGGTGGCAGCCACGGTAAGCGGCATTTGCAGATCGGCAAATTCAGCCGGTAGCATTTCATTCAATAGTTTTTCCAGCCTGGTCATTTTCAAAAGCCCCTGCAGGCTAAAGGCCGGCAAAAAGGCTTTCAGCAGACTGGTTTTGCAGATGATCCGTAAAATCTCATCAGAGTCGTAGCCGGCTGCCAGAAAAGCCCCGACAATGGCTCCGGCACTGGTACCCGACAGTACCTCCGGCTCGATACCCTGCTCGGCCAGCGCTTTGACTACCCCGAGATGCGAAATACCGCGGGCCCCACCACCCGACAAAACAAAACCGGTTGTCATAATGCGCTGAAAGGAAATATCTCATCTACCCGCACCCCTTTTTCGGTATGCTTTACCGTGCAGCATTCATTTACCGGGTCGTGCTGAAACACCAGTACATATTTGTTATCGGCAGCCTCCTGCAAAAAGCGGGCTTTTTCATCGAGGGTGAGCAGTGGCCGGGTATCATAGCCCATTACATAAGGCAGCGGTATATGCCCTACCGAAGGGATGAGGTCTGCTACAAAAACCAGTGTACGCCCTTTGTACGTGACCTTGGGTAGCATTTGCTTATCGGTGTGGCCATCTACAAAGATTATCTCAAAGGGCAACTCATGCTCACCCGTAAGCGGCACAAAGCGCAGGTGACCCGACTCCTGCATGGGGATAATATTCTCGGTAAGAAAAGAGGCTTTCTCGCGCGCATTGGGGTGAGTAGCCCATTGCCAGTGCGCTTCGTTCGACCAGTAGGTGGCATTGGGAAAGGTAGGTACCAGATGTTCGCCTTCATACCTAATACCCCCACCACAGTGGTCGAAATGCAGGTGGGTGAGCATCATATCGGTCACATCGTCCTCCTGCAAACCCAATTTATGCAGATTGCCCAGCAGAGAGTCATCTCCATGCAGATAATAATGGCTGAAGAACTTCTCCGATTGCTTGTTACCTATGCCGTTGTCAACCAATATCACCCGCTTGTCATCTATCACCAACAGGCTGCGCATGGCCCAGGTGCACAAGTTGTTCTCATCAGCCGGATTGGTTTTTTGCCAAAGCACCTTGGGCACCACACCAAACATAGCCCCGCCATCGAGTTTAAAAAATCCGGTATTGATTAGTTTAACCTCCATCTTTTTAGCGTTTTATATAGTATCCAAGTCCGAAAAAGACATTTACCTCTTGCAGGTACTGATCCTTGCCAATACCGATTTCTATCGGCCCCATCAATGAATTATAGGATAATTTACCCACAAAACCCATTCTACGCGGATAGGCACCGAAATTGTAAGTGTTGATACCAGGCGCCAGCCATTTCATAGGGTATTCGCTCTCCAGATAGATAACCTTACCGGTAAAATAGGTATTACGCAAAAACTCATACTGGATGCCCACATTAACGGCAGAAAAGTTTATGTTGCTGAAGCGCTTATCGGGCACGGCCTCATAAGGGAAAACCGACCAGCCCAAAGGCCGGGCACCACCAAAATAGGTGAAATAAGGAAACCATTGCAGCTCATCCGAGCCGTTGCCCATCACCATCCCCAGACGACCTGTAAAGGAGATTCTTCTTGCCAGGGGCAGAGCCCAGGATAAACTGGCTGACAACCTAAGGTAGTCTTCCGGAGACAGCTTTTCGGTAAATTCACCAAAATCATAGCTCGATAATTGCAGGGTAAACTTGCGGTCGAACAAATAACTTATGTTAAAAGCCGCCCGAATGCCCCGGGTAGGAAAAAACTGTTTATTAAAAGTGTTGACATTGAAAAAGAGGTTGAACGCCAGATCTTCGGTAAGCAAGCGATCAAAGGCTACTGCCAAGCCATCCACACTAATAGAATCCAGCACCAACGGAGTAATGGTACTACGCAAATAATGAAACCCCACTCCATAAGTAAGGTTGGTAGCATAAGTAGATTGTAAGGTAAAGGACGGATTGAGAGTACTACCTCGTAAAAGTGAGGCCACCCCACCACTGTTGCGGGTATTTCCTTCCGGAACTTCATCCCAGTAGCTGGGTAGCTTATACTGCAGCCATAGGCCGTTTAGCGCCAAAGCTACATTTTGCTTTTTACCCAAATATTTAAAATAATTGAGGGTAGCACTGGGATTTTCAGCCAGGTCTAATTCGATAATAAACCTGGAGCTGGGTAAGAGGAAATTGCGTTCAGTAAAGTTGAAATTAATACCGGCCTTATTATCGGTATCGTAGTGGGCCGCTATTTTCAGACTACCACGCGCAGCCTCTTTTACCTTGATAACCAACGTACTGCCTTGTATAAGATACACAATCTTATCGAAGTACAACGTACCGTATAACAAGTTGATACGTTTTTCCAAATCACTAATATTCAGCTCTTTACCAGGAGTAATCCGCAACTTACCCAGGATAAGTTCATCCGGTATTTTTTCATTACCGACAATCTCTATTTCATCAAAAACAAAATTTTCATCCAAATGAGGTTTAGGCGGAATGCGGGGTGGGCCGAATTGGTTTAGGGAATCGGCCAGGGCCTTAAATACCGGCAGGAATGTCCGGCCGGCTTCCTCGCCCCTGACAATGATGTCGGGTGTATCATGAAAACTACCTGTAGAATACGGCTCTAGCTGTGGTTCAATGTAGATATCTACCAGCTTTTTCTGTTCGTTGGAATCGTGGGCACTGTACACAAAAGCACTTTGCGACAGGATAGCGACCATGGAGTTCAGCTTATCGCGTTTATCCAGGTCGGAACTGACAAATACACCGATAACGATATCAGCCCCCATATCAATGACCTCCTGTACAGGAAAGTTGCGCAGTAGTCCCCCATCTACATACATGGCCGAGTCGATAAAGGTAGGGGTAAATATTGATGGAATGGACATGCTGGCACGGATGGCTTCGGCCAGGTTGCCTTTATTGAGCACCACCGGCACGCCATTTTCGATATCGGCTGCTACACAGGCAAAAGGGATAGGCAGCTTATTGAAATCAGTTATGTCATGAGCCGGCCGGGTAAGCTTATTGAGCAACATAGTCAGTTCCTGGCTTTCTATCATACCCTGCGGCAAAGTGAGCTTCCCGTCTTTAACGACCAGTTCGGTTATATAGCGACCGTAAAAAAATTTTTCTTCTATGGCCACCCGGTTTAGAGGTATTTTGTTTGACAATACCTCATCCCAGTTAATCTGCAAAGCAATCTCTTTAATCTCGTCAGCCGAATAGCCCAGGGCATACAAGGCCCCGACAATGCTTCCCATGCTGGTACCGGTAATATAATCCGGGTACAGACCGGCCTCTTCCATAGCTTTCAGCACTCCTATATGGGCCATACCTTTGGCACCGCCACCGCTAAGCACCAGTCCTATTTTGGGGCGGCTGGGGGCCTCCTGTGCGCTAGCCACAAAAGAAATTCCCACAGCAGCTACCACCACCAGCAGGATAATGTGAAATATAGTACGCATTTTTTCCGGCCTAAGCCTCGTTAAAAACACCCATTTTAACAAACTTATTGATGCGGGCGTCTTTTAGTTTATCCGGCTTGATCTTAGCCAATTCCTTATGATGCTCAAGAATGGCTTTTTTTACAGCATTTACAGCCGCCTGCATATCGGTGTGGGCGCCACCCAACGGCTCCTCAATGATGCCGTCTATCAAACCTTTTTCGAGCATATCCCTGGCCGTAAGTTTGAGGGCCTCGGCCGCCTGCTCCTTGTATTCCCAGCTACGCCAGAGTATGGACGAGCACGACTCAGGCGAAATCACCGAATACCAGGTATTCTCCATCATCAGCACCCTATCGCCAATACCGATTCCCAGCGCACCACCGGAGGCTCCTTCGCCAATCACGATTACCAGAATGGGCACATCCAGCATAAACATCTCCTTCAGATTACGGGCAATAGCTTCACCCTGGCCGCGTTCTTCGGCCTCTATGCCCGGAAAAGCCCCCGGAGTGTCTATCAGGGTAACAATGGGTATGTTAAATTTATTGGCTAAGTACATGAGGCGCAATGCTTTACGATAACCCTCCGGATTAGCCATACCGAAATTACGCATCTGCCGCTGCTTGGTATTGCGCCCTTTCTGCTGGCCGATAAGCATAAAAGTCTGCCCGTCTATTACCCCCAGACCACCTACCATGGCCTTGTCATCACGCACTGAGCGGTCGCCATGAAGCTCGATAAAATCGGTGGTCATGCCATAAATGTAATCAAGGGTATAGGGGCGGTCAGGATGGCGCGACAACTGTACCCTTTGCCAACGGGTCAGGTTCTTAAAAGTATCCTTTTTCAATTTCTCAATTTTCTTCTCCAGGGTTTTAATGGCCTCCTCTACATCGGCATCACTTTCCTGAGCCAGGGCTTTCATACCGGCCAGTTTTTCCTCCAGTTCAACTATGGGTTTTTCAAATTCAAGCAGCATAGCTTCATATTTAAAGGTAGGCAAAAATAAGACTAATTCGCAATACAGACGGGCAAAATGGTTAATTGTTGCTTTATTTCATCTCTCTTGGTGTTAATCAGAATCATACCAAATGATTCCCTCACTATAAGGTTAATAGGTGAAATACCTATCGATGAATTTACGTCTTTTACTTAGAAAAGTATGGTATTGACAATTATAATTTTGTGCTAAAACAGAAGCCTAAATCAATATCGTCATGTTACTCAAAGAAAAAACGTCCGGTAGAGTTCAATATAAAACAGTAGTTTGCCGGAAGAGGCTGGATCAGGTCATTTTGCTTATGGCAGCAACCAGTTTGGTTTTCTATACCTGGTTTGAATATGAAATTTCTTCTACACCTATGCTGGTTGAACTCAGGTTCTGGGTAGGAATTATGCTATTGGCAATTGCAGGCATTTCATTTATCGACACCCGGCTTAAGCAACTTATGCTGGGTACTATGAACAAAATACCCTTTATCGTAATACCGGCCATGCTTACCAATCTGTTTTATAAGAACCTTGAACCTTATTACACTATGTATTTCCTCTCTATGTATGCCAGTTTATCATTCCTGATTGCAAGCAAAGAAGGAATTAAGACTTATATCATGATTATGTCGCTTGGCTTGGCACTGGTATTATGGACAGTACAGGATAGCCTTATGCATGAAATTACCATCCTGTTTGCTTTCGTTAATATCAGTGTACTGATATGGATTGTGGGCCGTGAATTTCTCTGGAATCATAAGCGCTTAAGCGATGAGCTGAACAGGGTAAACCACTTGAGTTATCTTAACTCCCATAAAATACGCGCCCGGGTAGCCCGGATTATCGGCCTGAACAACTTAATTGACCTGGGAGACAGCAAGGCACAAGGTATGTTGAAGAATGAAATAGGTTCTGTTGAAAAAGAGCTACAAAATATGCAGGTTGTAATTAGTCGCTCCTTAAATTCGATATAAACGTCTGTTTATCAACATGTTAATGTGGAAAACTTATTGCTTTTCCAGTTGTTATTTTGCAAGAATATGGTGATTTTAGGGCATAAACCTTGCAAAACATGATAGGAAAATCACCCACCCAGCAA
>WFNR01000092.1 GCA_015488485.1 Cyclobacteriaceae bacterium
GGTGAGCAGCCTGGGTTTTTCGGTTATTCGCTTCGGCATTGACGATATTCCCGATACGCGTTTTCTCTATGATGCCAACGGGGCCATCAACTACGACAATGTGCGCTTTTTTGCCGCTGCCGATTATGCTTTTCTTACCAGCTATGCCCGTCAGCTACCTATATTGGATGGCCTGCAGGTAGGAGGCAACTTCAAGGTTATTTACCGTCAGGCAGGCAGTTTTGCCAATGGCTGGGGCTTCGGGCTGGATGTAGGCGCCCGCCTGCAGGTAAACAACTGGCAGTTGGGGGCGGTATTCCGCGATGCTACCGGTACCTTCACCGCCTGGTCGCACAACCCTTCGGAGCTGGCCGATATTTTCAGCCAGACCGGCAATGAAATACCCCAGAGCACGATTGAAGTAACCGTACCGCGTTTGATTCTGGGGGTGGCCTATCGCTGGCAGCTCAAGGATTTCGGCTTGCTGCCTACCCTTGACCTGACCATGACCTTTGATGGTAAGCGCAATACCCTGGTGCGTGCCAATCTGGTATCGCTTGATCCTACTTTTGGTTTTGAAGCCGATTACCTGCGTATGGCTTTTGTGCGGCTGGGGGTACGCAATGTACAGCAACTCAAGTCTTTTGATGGCAGCACCCGTACTAGTGTAGAGCCTACCTTCGGCATGGGCTTTCGTTATAAGGCCGTGCAAATAGACTATGCCCTTACTTCGGTAGGGCCGCACACGGAGGGGCTGTTGTCGCATATTTTTTCTGTTCAGGTAAATTTTGACGGCAAGGAATGAGGAAGGTTTTATTTTGGTGGTGGATGCTGCCGTTGCTGGCCCATGCCCAACCCTATGGCAACGAGTGGATTGACTTTAACAAGGAATATTACAAGGTTACTCTGGCGGAGGATGGCATTTATCGCCTTACCTATGATGATCTGCTGCAGGCCGGTTTTCCTATCGGCAGCAATAGTGCCACCCCGGTAGATCCGCGCAGGATTCAACTGTTTCATCGCGGCCAGGAGATAGCTATCAGAATAGAGGGCGAGAATGATGCTGTCTTCGACCCGGGCGACTATATCGAATTCTACGGTCAGCGTAACGATGGCACCCTGGATGCCGAACTTTATGTGGATCCGGCCTACCAACCGCACCGCTACTACAACCTGTATGCTGATACGGTCGCCTATTTTCTTACTTACAACCTGATAGCGCAAAATGGCAAGCGTATTACCAGCGAGCCGCCTTTTACGGCCGCTGCACACGATACCTGGTACTGGGCCGAATATCTGCAATTGTTTACCGATGAGTACAGCAAGGGTTTAACGCTTAGTACCTATACCAACCTGACCCAGTTTGACGTGGGCGAGGGTTTTACCGGCCCGCGTATTACCGAGGTCTCCAATCCGCAGTTTGATATAAACGTAAGCGGCCTTGACCTGGGGCAGACCTCGGCACCCTCACCGGCAATGGAGCTACTGCTTGTAGGTCGTAATGAGCAAAACCACGATGTAGAGGTATATATCGGCCCCGATGCGCTGAGCCTGCGGCTGCTGGGCAGCTATAACTTCTCGTCATTCAACACTTTAAAGATAACCGAAAACCTGAACTGGAGCGACCTGGATGCTGCCGGCAATATGGTAGTGCGGGTACTGGTGGTAGACAATGGCGGTGAGCAAAGCAACCTGTCGGTGTCGTACCTGAAGATACGCTACCCGCGTCAAACCGATATGGCCGGAAGTGCCTGGCGTTACCTGGAGCCGGAAATAAAAGCCGCTGGTGGTCAGGTATTGCAGCTTACCAATATAGCAGCCGGCAGTGTAGTGTATGATGTAACCGACCCTGACAATGTGTTGTCGGTGGTAGATACCGACACCGACCCGGTTACGCTTACCATCGGTTTTGACGATGCCACGGTAGCCCGCAGGCTGGCGGTGGGTGTGCCGGGCAAGACCCCGCAGATCAAGCGCATCTCTTTCCGTCAACTGCCTACCACTGCCGATTACCTGTTTGTCAGCCATAAGAGCCTGATGCAGCCGGCCGGTGGCGCCAGCGATGCCGTGCGTGCCTATGCCGGCTACCGGGCAGCGCCCGAGGGTGGTGGCTTCGACACCCTGGTGGTAGATATCCGCCAGTTGTACGATCAGTTCAGCTATGGCGAGATCACCCCGTTGGCTATTTATCGATTTGCCCGCTTTATGCTTGATAAGGGCAGTCCACAGTACATGTTGCTAATCGGCAAGGCGCTGGATGTCAGCAATAAGTTTTATCGCAACGATCCGGCCTCATTTACCTATCCCGAGCTGGTGCCTACGGCCGGTTCTCCGGGTGCCGACCAGCCTTTTGCAGCCGGCCTGAGTGGCGATGACATTGCCGGCTATATGCCCGTAGGCCGCCTGAGTGTTACCCAGCCGCAGCAAATAATCAACTACCTGGATAAGGTACGGGAGATAGAAAGCACGCCCTATGATGCCCTGTGGCGTAAAAACCTGTTGCACCTGAGTGGCGGGCGCACGGCTGCCGAGTTGGTGCAGTTCAAATCGTTTGTCGATTCGTATAAAGCTATAGCCGAGGATATTTACCTGGGTGGGCAGGTGGCTACGGTGTCGAAAGCCACTACGGCTGTGGTGGAGTTTATCAATGTGGCCGATGAGGTGAATAACGGGCTGAACCTGATCACCTTTTTCGGGCATTCGGCTCCCAATGTAACCGATATCGATATAGGTTTTGTCTCCGACCCGGCCAATGGCTATAATAATAAAGGTAAATATCCGGTCATAGTAATGAACGGCTGCAATGCCGGCAATATTTATGGGGATAGTTATATTTTCGGAGAAGACTGGATTGCCAGTGCCGACAAGGGGGCCACGGCTGTGATAGCCCATACCTCTTTCGGTTATACTTTCACCCTGCGTATTTGGTCGGGTTTTTTTTATGAGATAGCCTATGGCGACAGCAGTTTTATCGACCGGTCGCTTGGTGAAATCATCCAGGAGGTAGGGCATCGTATACTGGACTATACCGGCCCTAACCCCAGCTATTTTTACCTGACACAAATACAGCAGATGGGCTTGCAGGGGGACCCGGCTATCCGGCTGTTTGGCACGAAAATACCTGACTATGAGCTTAATGAAAATAATGTAGAGGCAGTGGGTCTTACCGAATTCGGTATATCTTCGGCAGCCGATTCGCTGGCACTGGCCTTGGGCGTGCGCAACTTTGGCGCCTACCTGCCCGACAGCCTGGAGGTGGCCATTAGGCGTACCCTGCCCAACGGCCAGGTAATCGATTACGATACCATCGCCTTTAAGCCGGTGGCCTATCAGGATACCTTGTATTTTGTGCTGGACAACCGCTATGCCGGTAATGCCGGCAACAACAGCTTTGAGATTGTGCTTGACCCGGCCAATAAACTGCCGGAGCACGATAAGCTCAACAATATCGTTTTTTACAACCTGTTTATCCCACTTTCGGGCACCCAGAATATACTGCCGCGCAATTATGCCATCTGGAATAAAACCGGGGTGGACCTGGTAGTGCAGCCGGGCAATACCCTGGCACCGTCCCGCGATTATTTATTTGAAATCGATACCACCGCACTGTTTACCAGCGCTGCCAAACAGCAAAACACTTTACAGGGGCAGGGCCTGATAACCTGGCCGTCTGTGTCTTTGCAAGCCATCGATTCTTTGCCATATTACTGGCGCAGCAAGTATGCCCAAATCCAACCTGAAGAGGCGGATATATGGAATGAATATACCTTTACCTACCTGCCCAACAGCAGCGAAGGGTGGGCGCAGGTAGCCTATCATCAGATGAAAAAGAACAGCCTGGCAGGGCTAAAGGCCAATGAGGCTGTCAGGCGCTATGATTTCCTTACCACTCAACTCGATTTTGAAGTTGAGGTACATGGCGCCAACAGCCCGGATTTCACCTACGAAGACACCAAACTCATTATTGACGGCCTGGATTTTATTTACCCGGGCACCTTTACCCTTTGTGCCAACAACCGCCTGCAACTGGTGGCTTTTAGCCAGGAAACGGCCGCACCCTATGCTCCGGTGCGGGGCACGCAGACCGAAAGCTGGACCTGCGGGCGCTCACCGCAGGTGATCAACAGCTACCCGGGCGGTAAGTCACTTGATGAAATCATTGATGCCATCAGGCCGGGCGACCGTGTGCTGTTGTTTACTACGGGTAGTTTCGATTTTAATACCCTGGCCCCGGCTACCCTGGCCAGGCTGGAAGACCTGGGGGCCACCCTCAGTACGCTCACGGCCAAGACAGCGGCAGAAGCCTACATTATGTATGGCTATAAAGGTGCCGGCAGCGGAGGGGCCTATGCCGAGATAGTGCCTGACCCGGCCAACGGCCCGGTTGATCAGCAAACCCTCACTTACCAGGGCGCGGCCACCGGCATCTATGCCAGCGGCAGCATGACCTCACCGGATATCGGCCCGGCTTTGAGCTGGCAACAACTGCAAGTGAATGTCAGGCAGCCGGATGCCGAAGACCAGGCTACGTTGGATGTCTGGGGTAAGGATTTCAACAACAGTACTACGCTGCTGTTGGCCGATGTGGCACCCGGCACCATCGATCTGAGTACAATAGATGCCGCAGCCTACCCGTACTTAAATCTGCAACTAAAAGTGGCCGATACGATAAGCCGCACCGCCCCGCAGCTTGATTACTGGATAGTAAACTATGAGCCGCCTGCCGAAGGGGTACTTACCTTTGTGGGCAACAATGCCGGCAACAGTTTGCAGGTGGATCTGCAAGAGGGGCAGCCGTTTGTCAGCCGCTTCGGTTTTGTGAATATCACCGGCACGACCTTTACCGATTCGCTGACGGTCTTTTATACCCTGTTCAACCAGGATCAGCGTACTTCGGTGCAGGATAATTTCAAGATTGCCCCACCAGTGCCGGGCGATACCACCTTTTTTGAGATAAATATCGATACCAAGGGTAAGGTGGGTAGCAACGACCTGGACCTGGCCGTGAACCCCATGCTGGTAGCCGAGCAGCAATACCAGAACAACAACCTGAGCATGCCGGGTTATTTGCGGGTAAAAGGTGATGAGCTGAACCCGGTGCTGGACGTAACCTTTGACGGCCAGTATATTTTTGATGGCGATATTGTGTCGCCCAGCCCGGATATCCGCATAGTAATACGGGACGAAAACCCCTATCTGCTCAAAACCGATACCACCGGCATCGATATTTACCTAACCAGGCCTTGTGAGGGTTGTGCACCCGAGCGGGTAGCGCTGTCGGGCAGTGAGGTTAGCTGGCAGCCGCAGACCGCGGAGAGCCCTTTTACCATCAATTACAACCCGCAAAATCTGGCCGATGGTATCTATGAGCTGAAAGTACAAGTGGCTGATGCCAGCGGCAACCAGGCCGGCAGCGAGCCTTATACCATTCGCTTTGAGGTGATTAACAAGTCCACTGTTACCAACTTTTATCCCTATCCCAATCCGTTTTCCACCTCGGTGCGCTTTGTCTTTACCCTTACCGGCAGCGAGCTGCCCGACCAGATACTGATCCGCATCTTCACCGTATCGGGTAGAGTGGTACGCGAGATCACCCAGGATGAATTGGGGCCGTTACGTATTGGTAATAATATTTCAGAGTACGCCTGGGATGGCCGCGATGAGTATGGCGACCTGCTGGCCAATGGGGTGTATCTGTACAAGGTGTATATCCGTAGCGGTGGCAAGCAGATAGAGTTGCGCCCTTCAGCCGGTGACCGCGGCTTTAAGCATGGCTTTGGCAAGCTGTATATCCTGCGCTGAGTCGAAATATTCCTACTCTCTATCAGCACTCCATGGGGTGACTATTCCCGCTCAGCGTCACCGTAGGGACGCTGAGCACTCCACAACAGCCTTGCAGAAGTACATACTATTATTCTCGAACAGCGTCTCCATAGGGTGACTGACCAGTAATTACACCTTTCCCCATCAACGTCTCCGCAGGGACGTTGATGATTCTCTGCAAAAGCTTGCAATCTCCGTAGATATTCCCTATTATCGTTAACCTAAAGCCCCAGTCATGCCTTTAAGCACTACGATA
>WFNR01000093.1 GCA_015488485.1 Cyclobacteriaceae bacterium
CCAGTGGCGGTACGGCTGCTGCCATGGCCGCCAATTTCGGTACTATCGGGCTGGGTACCGATACCGGCAATTCCATCCGCGGCCCCTCATCGCACAATGCCCTGGTGGGGTTTCGCACCACTATGGGCCTGGTGAGCCGTAGTGGTATTGTACCGCTATTTTTGCGCAACGATGTGGCCGGCCCTATGTGCCGTACTGTAGAAGATGCCACCAGAGTACTGGAAGTTATTGCCGCTCATGATCCCGGTGATGCACTTACCAATTATGCACAGGGCAAGATACCGGACAACTACCGGCAATATCTGCAGGCAGACGGTCTTCAGGGCGCTCGTCTGGGGGTGTTGCGTCAGCTAAGCAATGATGATCCAGACCCGGAGATTGCCGCGCTTTTTGAAGGCACCATTGCAGACCTGCGCCACTTGGGGGCCACAGTGGTAGATTCGGTAATTATACCCGGACTGGATACCTTACGTCAAAATCAATGGTGTGCCATGTTTCGCCAGGACGTGGAAGCATACTTGAAACAATATGTGCAACGCGATACCCTGCAAACACTGGAAGATATTATTGCTGCAGGCACCAAATCGGCCTTTGCAGCTAAGCGTCTGGCACGCTTTGCCAGTCATAACGGACGCTTTGAAAATCCGGAAATACCGTGTCTTGATGCCTATACTGACAGTAGAAGAGTGGCTTTCCGCCAGGCAGTAGAGAGAGTGATGGACTCCCTGCAACTGGATGCCCTTATTTATCCGTCATGGAATAATAAGCCGGCCCGGATAGCACATTTTGAAGAAGAATATAAAGGTGACAACAGCCAGGTAATTGCCCCCCATACCGGCCAGCCGGCCTTCACCGTACCAATGGGCTTTAGTCAAAGCAACTTACCGGCCGGGTTGCAGTTTTTGGGGCGGATGTACGATGAACCTACACTTATCAGGCTGGTATATGCCTATGAGCAGAGTACCCACCACCGGCAACCACCAGCCTGGCTTAATGACAAATAGCCATGAACAAACGCAGAGACTTTTTGAAAAAAGCCGGCCTGCTGGGCGCTTTCACAGCCAGCGGCCTGCCAGCCTGGGCACAAACCGGACCGCGCCCAAAGCGGATGGCACCTTATGTAAATTTTACCAGAGACGGGCTGGATTTTGCACCGGGCGACTATGCCCGGCTGCTCAGTGAGATTGACAAGGCTACCCCTATCGAGCCTGATTCTTATGGCAATGGCGGTATTATAGCGCAATTGGAGGAAAAAATAGCGGCCAAACTGGGTAAAGAAGCAGCTGTGTACATGCCTACCGGCACCCTGGCCAATCTGATAGCTGTGCGCCAACATAGCAGGCCACACCGCAGGCGGGTGTTGGTGCAAGCTGCCAGCCACCTGTACAACGACACCGGTGATGGGGCCCAACTGTTGGCCGGTCTCAACCTGATGCCCTTACGTGCCGGTGAGCGTCAGTTTACCCTGGCCGATGTGGAAGCTGAATTCCAAAGGGCCGTGCGAGGGCGCGTCAGGAACGAGATTGGTGTCATAGCCATTGAGTCGCCTGTGCGCAGGGCGCACAACCAGGTGTTTGACTATAGTGAGATGCAAAAAATTGCCGCCTGGGCACGCCAGCATGAAGTCAAAATGCATCTGGATGGCGCCCGGCTGTTTAATATGCCGGCTCATACCGGTATCAGCGTAAAGGAATATGCCGCCCTGTTCGATACGGTATATGTATCGTTATATAAAGATTTCAATGCTGCCTCGGGGGCTGTGCTGGTCGGCCCGGCCGCTTTTTGTGAAGGGCTATACCATACCAGGCGCATGTTTGGCGGCAGTATGCCGCAGGCCTGGCCTTTTGCAGCGGTGGCACTGCAGTATATCGATAGCTTTGAGCAGGACTACCGGCAGGCGCTGCAGCAAGTCAAGCAGGTTTTTGATGGGCTGAACGGCTACAAATTATCGGCCCTGCCACATGGCACCAATGTCATGAAGCTGGAAGTACGCCATGGTGACCCGGCCGCTATACGCAATAAGTTGCTGCAGGATAATATTAAGCTACCGCAGCCGGCAGCGGACTTTCCCGGTTTTTATATCAAAGTAAATCCCTCCGTCTTGCGCAGACCGGCCGATGCTTTGCGCCAGGCGTTGGCAGCGGCAGCCGGCTAAAGTTTTTTTAGCAAAAGGATTTATAGAATACAACCTACCCTTTGGGTAATAGCCTTTCGCATTATGCACAAGTAGGTTATACCACAGAGCTACACAGAGGAGCGCAGAGGTTCACAGAAGATATGATAATCTTTGTGTCTACTTTGTGCCCTTTGTGCAATAGCCTATAACTCACCGTAAGGATGGTTGTACCACAGAGTTACACAGAGGAGCGTAGAGGTTCACAGAGGATATGCTATTCTTTGTGCCCCTTTGTGCCTACTTTGTGCCCTTTGTACAATAGCCTATAACTCACCGCATGGATGGTTATTCCATAGAGTTACACAGAGGAGCACAGAGCACAAGCTATCCTTCGTGTTATGGATCTTAGTTAAGCCCCATCATGGCCTTCATATTGGCGGGCATTTCG
>WFNR01000094.1 GCA_015488485.1 Cyclobacteriaceae bacterium
ACCTGAAAGCCGGGGCCGAGCTGCGCATCAATGTAATGCGTTTGCGGGCCGGGTATGCTATATACCAGGTGCCGCTCAATGCCGACCTGGATTATACCCCCACCAATCAGCAGTTTTCTGCCGGGGCCGGCTTGCGCCTAAAGAATTTTTTCACTGATCTGACCCTGCTCAACCAGCAGTTCAGCACCGCTTATACACCTTACTACCTGGCCGACAACAGCCAGCCGGTGGCTGATATCAAGCAAAGCAATTTTAAAGTGCTGCTTACTCTGGGATTCAGGTTTTAACGTTTCTTGCAAATGTTTTCCTGAATGTAAAGAGATATTTCCTCAGCAGTTCGATTACCAAGGGGAAAATGATGATCAGCCTGCCGGTAACAATCCTGGCGTTCCTGCCATAACTGAGCCAAATCACCGGCTTGCTGCAACAGGGGGCGCCCACTGCTGCCGGCCGTACGCTTCTGCAGTACGGCCAACGGCACATCCAGCCAGATGGTGGTGCCAGCAGTATTCATGCGGGCGGCATTGTCGAAGAAGCAAGGCGTACCACCCCCGCAGGCCAGTACATAGTCTTGGTGGTTTTCCCTGATAAAATCTTGCAAAACCCGTTTTTCCAACTGCCGGAAGAAGTCTTCCCCCCGGTTAGTAAAAATTTCGCTGATGGACTCACCGCTAGCCTCTTCTATCAGAGCATCCAGATCATAAAACGGCAGCTCCAGCCTGGCAGCCAGCAGGCGGCCGATGGTTGACTTGCCCGAGCCGGGCATCCCCCACAAAAACAGCCGGGGCATGACCGGTCTATCCGGTTACCGGTTCGCGGGTACCTACCCAGAAAAAGCGTCTGATCACATATTCCGGGTTGGTAAAGGAAGCGTTACCGGCCGGGTTGCCTCCGGTTACATGGAAGTCGGAGAAGCCGGCATGCTGGTTGACGTAGATACCGGTTTTGAAATTAAAGGCTACCGGGGTGCCGGCCAGCGCCAGTTGGTCGGCTATGTAGTCTTTGGTATCTGCGTTGGTGGTGTAGGCAGCACAGGTAATGGCGCCATGCTCGGCCGCCAACTGGCTGGCCAATCGCACCGATTCTTCGGTACCCGAGGTTTTGATGAGGAAAGCGATTGGCCCGAAAAGCTCCCGGGCAAAGACATCCACCTTGTCGGCCTCTATGGCCAGCAGCACCGGGGTGGTGAGGCGGGCATTCTTAAACATCGGGTTTTCAATGCTGCGCGCAGCCAGCAGCAGTTTGCCCGGCAGCTTTTCGCTGGCCGCCACCCGCTCGCAGGTAGCCGGATTCTGCACGGCTCCCAACACGAAAGGCCCGGCCTTGGGGTTATCCACCAGGCCGTTGATCTGCTCTACGAATTTAGCGGCAATTTCATCAAAACTCACCTTGCCGTCCGGAGTGTCTATGCCTTCGGCAGGAATAAAGATATTCTGCGGTGCCGTACACATTTGCCCAGAGTACAAGGTAATGGAGAAAGCCAGGTTGGCTACCATCTTGTCCACCTCATCGGTAGAGTCGATAATCACCGAGTTGACTCCTGTTTTCTCGGTAAAGACAATTTTACCGGACAGCCCTTCCAGGTAATTACCAAACTCCGAGCTGCCGGTATAATCGATAAGTTTAACCCGCTTATCCTCAGCCAGCTCTTTAGTTATTAGTTTATCGGGGGTATCCACTGCCAATTGTACGGTGAGCGGGTCAAGGTCATTCTCTTGCAACACCTTTTGTATTTCGGCCACTACTATGGCTATGGGCAGCACGGCTCCCGGGTGGGGTTTCACCACTACCGGATTGCCGGTTACCAGGCCGGCATAAAGGCCGGGCACGGTATTCCAGGTGGGGAAGGTAGAGCAGCCGATTACCAGCCCCGTGCCTCGTGGTACCGCCCGCCATTCCTTACGCAGGGTTATCTCATATTTACCCATTGGCTTGGTCCAGACAGCCGACTGCGGAAAACGGGTAAGCTCTTCATAGCCCATAGCTATGGCTTCCAGGGCGCGGTCGGCTGCATGTGGGCCCGAAGCCTGAAAGGCCATCATATAACCTTGACCAGTGGTATGCATTGTAGCGTAGGCTATCTCAAAGAAACGCTCGCGCAAGCGCTCCAGCGACTCTATCAGCAGACCGGCTCGCTCGCCAGGCGCCACCTTACGCCAACTGTCGAAAGCCCGCGCAGCATTGACCAGGTACTCATCGGGGGTTACCGTTGGATAGGTAATATTCAGCGGCTCTTGCAGATAGGGCGACACTTCAGCTCCTACCCAGCCGGCCGAGTCGGCCTGTTGCAGTTCGGCAAACTGCTGTCCGACCATTTGCTGAAACCACTCCCGACCATTTTTATCGGCTTCCTCTCCATATATTTTAGGCGAAGGATGCTCGGGGTATTGGGCAAAAAAGGTACGCTCATGCAGGGCCTTTACTGCCCTTTCCAATATCGGTTGATGTTTGGCAAATAAGCTCATAACCTGATGATTTCTGATAGTTGTAGTTTGATATTTATTTAGTAACAGTAGGCACAATAATCTTCCTCTTAAGCAAGTGACTTACCAATCCACGGGCAAAGGAATTGGCCAGTTCATCGATTGACTGCGGGTCCATGGTCTCCGACTGAGCCGACCAAAGCAGCTTACCGGTGGCCACATCGTACAGGTTGGTTTCCAGATATACATCTTTGGTGTTTACATAATAACCCGGTTGATAAACCGTACCATACATATGCGGGTAATAGGTATAAAACGAGCCATAATAACCGCCATAATAACCCACAGGGTCATAGGCATTGCCCTGCACGTAGCGGGTTTTATCTTCGGTGCGAAGCAGGCTGATAGCCAACACACCATCTATTCCTTCTTCATTAAGCTTTTGTTTCTGCACTTCCGGTGAGGCTTTGAGTATCTTTCGCTCGGGCGCAAGCAAGCTCGATGCCGAAACAGCCGGAATACCTTTCAGATTCAAAAAATACACCACTTCGTCTTCTACCGTAGCACGGGCAGCTACATCCTGCGACATACCAATGACCAATATTTTTTTGAACTGTCGCGGTTGAGTGTTCTCATCATGCCAACTGGCTACAATTTGGGTAGAAGTGCAACTTTGCCACAAAACAGGTAGTGTGAGTAATAAAAATAACTTGAAATACTTCATTTGTTTATCTTGATTTTGAGGTTTTGCAATCGGTTTTTTACCAATGCATCGATTTCCAAAAATAGTATAAAAAAATCATAGTGACTCAGCCCTGCGCTGCCTCATGAACAAGTTGTCCATCGATTATTACCTTGTCGATAACATCGCCAGCAAAAGCATAAGGGATAAAAGCCAGCGAAGGAATGGGCCGGGTAATAATCACACTACCGGCCTTGCCTGTGGCGATAGTTCCATGGGTAGGCAGCACATCCATAGCATAGGCACCGTTTACGGTGGCGGCATTGAGGGCTTCGGCAGGGGTCATCTTCATTTTAATACAGGCCAGCGACATCATAAAGGCCATCTTGCCGGCCGGGGCGCTACCCGGGTTATAATCGGTGGCCAGGGCCAGTGGCAAACCGGCCGCCAGCATCTGGCGGGCAGGCGGGTAAGCGCTGTTCAGGAAAAAAGCGGCTCCGGGCAGGGCGGTAGGCATGGTGCGGCTGCCCTGCAGGGCGGTAATCTGCTCCGGGCCGATGCTCTCCAGGTGGTCCACACTGCGAGCCCCGGTTTTGACACCTACCTCCACGCCCCCGCTAATATGAAGCTGGTTAGCATGTATCTTGGGAATCATGCCATAGGCCTTACCGGCCTCTACTATCTGCTCGGTTTCTGCCGGAGTAAAAAAGCCTTTCTCACAAAACACGTCAATATAATCGGCCAGCCCCTCCTCGGCTACCCGTGGTATCATCTCGTTGACTACCAGATCGATATAATCCTGGCGATTGGCGTAACCGGCCGGTATGGCGTGTGCGCCCAAAAAGGTGGTTTTGACGGTAAGGGGGGTTTCGCGACCAATACGCCTGGCCACACGCAGCATTTTCAGTTCATCCTCTACCGTAAGGCCATAGCCGCTTTTGATTTCGATACAGCCGGTACCATAAGCCAGCACTTCGTGAGCCCGCGGCAGGGTGCGGGCAAAGAGTTCATCTTCGGAGAGCTGCTGCAATTTTTTGGCTGAATTCAAAATACCTCCCCCTTTGGCAGCTATTTCGGCATAGGAGGCGCCCTTTATTTTATCAACAAATTCTTCTTCGCGCCATTGGGCAAACACCAGGTGGGTATGCGAATCGACAAAAACGGGCATTACCAGGCGGTCGCTGGCATCGATCTCCTCCTCACCGGCCTCCGGTTGCGGGCAATCGTTCATAGTGCCAAAAGCCTTGATTACCCCGTCTTTTATATGCAAAAAGGCATTGTCAATTGCCGGCACTTCGGCCATCTCAGCACCAGCAACCCAATCGGTATCATTCGGCCGCACCTGCAGCAGACTTTTTATATTTTTTATCAGCATAAAACTACGGGATTTACTCGCTTTCCTCCTCCGTCACTACAGCGCCAACTTTCAGTTTTTTGGCCCACAGGGGAAAGCTCATTTTAAACATGAGGTAGAAGCCACTTTTCTTTAAGCCCGGCCGCAGACCCATCTCGGCCGTATAGCCCCAGCTAAGTTTCCTGTTGAACTTACCGGCAACCCCACCCCGGAAGCCAAATGCCATTTTATCGATACTAGCCGCAGACACGGTTTCGCTGGGCAGTTGAACATCGGCCAGGGTAATGGCCGGAGCAAACATCAGATCGAAAAATGGGGTCAATATCTGATCATCGCCCGAGGGATCCCAACGCTCGCTAAACTCAACCGCAAAATTCCTGATCCAGCTATAGGAGGCCCCGGCAAAGATGATAAAAACATTCATATTGCTGTACATATTTTCGTTGATTACAGGGGTGCCGTCACTATAAGAAAGTTCTTTACCCTGGGCAGCCAACACATTGTTGATATTAACCACCGAATTGTGGAAGATACCTCCCAGCCGAATACCGATCACATTGCGCACCTTGCCGGGTATTACGGCATCACGCGCCAGGGTAGCCGCCCAGTCGTTGCCTTTCAGGTTCTTGGAATATAACAATACCTTGGAAGTGGATTCTTTCATTTCATCGCGGAAATGATAGGTACCGCCCAGTTCCACATTCATATAGAGCGGAAAATTGTTGCTGTTGGTGGCATTGCGGTAGGCCGCATCGCGATTGATATCGAAACGCTTGCCGTAGGAGGTACGAAAGGCCAGCCAGACGTTAAAGAGGTTTTTATGGTAATAATTGCCTTCTATTCCGAGGCCACCTACTACATTCAAAGCGCCTACCTCTCCAAAAAAAGGCTGAAAATGCAGATACAGATTGCGGATGTCGTAAGGGTCGTCATACATGGTCATGAAATGCGGCACTTCCTCGTCACTCTGTGCCTGATCATCCTGCGCCACTGCCCCGGCAACCGGCAATAGCCACAGCCCGACAAAAAATATGCTGCGCAAACAGTTCAAAATTGTATTATTAAAGGTTAGTCGTTGCATTCAGGGCGAAAGATAAAGTTTTTATGTCAATTTTTAATAATCCGGCCATGATAATTTCTCATCGTGAATCCATCACCAGCAAGCACAACCGCCTGTTGCTTACTCATCGGGCTGATGATAAATAACCTCTTCTCCTTCCTCCCTGCCGAGCATTACCGGCACTCCCTCTTTTAGCTTAATAAATACCAGATGCGCATTGTCGTTACTTTGCCGGTAGTCAAAGGCCTCCAGCAGGTTGCCCTGCTGGCGATAACCGTGCTGAAAATAGGTGCCGTAATTCAGTAAGGAAGTAGCCAGCCATTTCATGGCATAATAACCATACAACACATATTTTGACGGTTTTTTATGATAGTGGGCAATATATTGCTCCCGCACCAGCAGGTTTTCGGGGAATAGTGG
>WFNR01000095.1 GCA_015488485.1 Cyclobacteriaceae bacterium
CCCTTTAGGGGATTGAGGGGGCGCGTGGGGCAACGGAGGCCTGAGAACAGATGACTGAAGACGGCTAAACCTAATATCTTCAATCGTTAATCTGCCATCTTAAATTTTAACCGCAAAGAACGCCAAGAAAACGCCAAGGGCGCGAAAGCGGGATGCGTAGATGTGTATATGCGGAAAAGCGTAGAAGTGTAAAAGCGATATAAGCTGGAAGCTCGAAGTTCAAAGCCTGCCTTATCGCAGGTAGACTTAGCGGGGGCTCCCCTTTAGGGGATTGAGGGGGCGCGTGGGGTAGCGGAGGCCTGAGAACAGATGACTGAAGACGGCTAAACCTAATTCAATCGTTAATCTGCCATCTTAAATTTTAACCGCAAAGGGCGCCAAGAAAACGCCAAGGGCGCGAAGCGGGAATGCGGAAAAGCGTAGAAGTGTAAAAACGATATGAGCTCGAAGCCCGCGTGCCGCAGGCTAGTTGGAAGCTTGAAGTTCAAAGCCTGCCATTCCGCAGGTAGACTTAGCGGGGTATCCCCTTTAGGGGATTAAGGGGGCGTGTGGGGCATCGGAGGCCTGAGGACGGATATCTAATGACGAAACAAATCTAAAATCATCAACCCACAACATTAACCGCTAAGAGCGCCAAGAAGTACGCAGAGGGCGCAAAGGGGTATGCGGAAAAGCGTAGAAGTATAAAAGCGATATGAGCTGGAAGCCTTAGTGCCTGCCTTCCAAATAAATGCCGGTGTTATAAAGTAATCAACCGCTGCAGATACCCCTCCGACTTCAGTGCTTGTCCGGGCGGTTTTTTTGCTTTTTTTCATAGGCTTCAACAGCTTCATAATAATGGTCGGGCGAAGAGGATAGCTTTTGCAGGCTATCACTATCATATATCATAAACTTCCTCTCAGTATCATCTATCAACCGACCATCGGGGGTCTTGTACCAAATGGGTGCGCCCCGCTGTTTAAGAATTTTCTTCCAGTTGCGGTCGAATAGCACGCTCAATGGAATATCCGCACTTAGAGGGCTATATTTTTTAAAAAGCTTACCGGTGTAGTCATAGTAAATTTCAAAAGGCCAATTCGATTTAGCCAACAACTTTTGGGATATCCGATCATCCAGGGGAAAAATTGCGATGGCCACTACCCTGATACCCTTTGCCAGCATGGCATCATACTCCTCTGCAAAAGTGTTTAACTGTACGATACAAGGTTTGCAACCATACGACCAGAAATCAAACAACGTATAGGGTGTGCTGCTCTTGAGTTGACGGCTGCTTATCGTATCACCCGCCAGGGTAATCAACGGCACATCTTGAGGGAAAGGCACAGGCTCCTGGGGGTAGGCAAATAAAGACCAAAAGAAAGCAGGAAAGATAATACTCAGCTTGTATTTGTTGGAAAACATGTTTTTTTATACTATAACGGTAAGCGCACACAAATATTGCCAACACAAACAGGTTTACCCAAAGCCAATTGTTGCTTTGATATCACTGCCGCGCAGCGACCTCTTTCTCCAGCATGGCCTTGAGTGTTTCCAGGTATTCCTGCAGGTCTTTGGTATCCACCGGCCGGCCTTCCTTGTTGGGCATGCCCAGGGTCAAAGGCATCTCGTCAAAGTCGCGGTAGAGCTCCGGGTATTTTTCTTCTATTTCCAGGGTCAGGGCGCTGAGCTCTTGCAGGAGTTTTTGCAGGTTTTTCATAAGCGGATTACTTTATTTCCCTAAGTTAGCTAAAATAACCGTACGATAAGCAAAAAAACTTGTTGCTATTTATGCTTCATTGTGCTGGCGGTCATTGTTTTCTTCGCAGTTTTGCCATTTATTAGCAGCCCTTGCTTCGGGCATTCATGTCATCAACCCACGAAAATATTACCCCCTGTTACCATTGCGGTGAGCCTTGCGAAGAAGAGCTTATTGAGTACGACAACAAGACCTTTTGCTGCCAGGGCTGTAAAATGGTCTATGAAATATTGCAGGAAAATGACCTGTGCAATTATTACGACTTGCAGCAAAGCCCGGGTATTACACTAAAAAACCGTGATTTCAAGGAAAAATTCGCCTACCTCGACAACGAAGACATTCAGCAGCAGTTGCTCTCCTATGCTTCCGACACATTGAACAAGGTGGTGTTTTATGTGCCGGCCATACATTGCAGCTCGTGCATCTGGCTGCTCGAGCACCTCGATACGCTGCGTCCCGGCATTGTGCGCTCGCGGGTAAATTTTGTGCGCAAGGAGGTGAGCATCGATTTCGACCCGCGGCAGATCTCCCTGAAAACGGTGGTGGAGCTGCTGGCTACCGTAGGCTATGAACCGGAGATTAACCTGGAATCGCACAGCGACAACAAAAAACACCGTTCCCAGCGCAGGCTGATGTTGCAAATCGGTCTGGCGGGCTTCAGCTTCGGCAATATTATGTTGCTTAGTTTTCCCGAATACCTGGGCTTTGAGGGTCTCAACCCTGAGTTGCAGCGCTTTTTCAGTTGGGCTTCGCTGGCCTTGTCGCTGCCGGTGGTGTTTTTCTCCGCCCTAGATTATTTTATCTCGGCCTGGAAGGGCCTGCGACAGCGCTATATGAATATAGACGTGCCCATAGTGCTGGGTATTCTCACCCTGTTTGGCCGCAGCCTGTACGACATCCTTACCGCCAGCGGCCCGGGCTATCTCGATTCCCTGTCGGGGCTGGTCTTTTTTCTGCTTATCGGCAAATGGGTGCAGAGCAAAACCTACGAGAGCCTATCGTTTGAGCGCAACTACAAGTCGTACTTCCCGCTGGCCGTGCATCGTCTGCAAAACGGCCGCAAGGAGGTGGTGCAGATCACCGAGCTACAGGCGGGCGACCTGATAGAGGTGCGCAACCGGGAGGTAATACCGGCCGATGCCGAGCTGCTGAGCGAACAGGCCAATATCGACTACAGTTTTGTAACCGGTGAAGCGGCTACGGTCATCAAAAGCCGCGGGGAGCATATCTATGCCGGAGGCCGGCAAATCGGCCATCCCGTTCAATTAAAAATTGTCAAAGCGGTATCGCAGAGCTACCTGACACAACTGTGGAATACCGACACCTTTGAGGAAACCACCCGCTACGACAGCCTCATCGACCGCATCAGCAAATATTTTACAGTGGTGGTGCTGCTTATTGCTGCCCTTACCGGCCTGTGGTGGTACCTGCACGATCCGTCACTGCTGCTCAATGCCGTTACAGCCGTGCTGATTGTAGCCTGCCCCTGTGCCCTGTCGCTGGCTACTCCGTTTACCCTGGGTAATGCGATGGCCATACTGGGGCGGCATAAGCTGTACCTCAAGCATATGAATGTGCTGGAAAAGATCTGGTATATCACTACGGTGGTGTTTGATAAGACCGGCACGCTTACGCGCGGCAGCAGTGGCCATGTGCATTTTCACGGCCGCCTGAGCGCTGACGAAAAAATCCTGGTGGCGGCAGCGGCAGCAGCCTCTACCCACCCACTAAGCCGGCAGATAGCTGCCGAGCTACTGCCAGCCCAAACCCTGCAGCCCACCCGCTTCCATGAGCATGAAGGCCAGGGCCTGGAGGCCGAGGTGAGCGGCCGTATCATCCGCCTGGGCAGCGCAGCCTGGACGGGTGCCACCCCGCCCGACAACAACCGGCAAACACGGGTATATCTGAGCATTGACGACCAGCCGCGCGGTTATTTTACTTTTGGCAATGTCTATCGCCAGCATATTGAGCAGGCTATTGCCACCATGCAAAAGCACTACCGCCTGGTGGTGCTGTCGGGTGACAACGAAGGGGAGCGGGCCAACCTGGAAAAGATTTTTCCAGCGAATACCCCGATGGTATTCGGGCAGGAGCCGGCCGGCAAACTGGCGTATATACGCCAGTTGCAACAAAATGGCGAGCAGGTGATGATGTTTGGCGATGGCCTCAACGATGCCGGAGCCCTGCGCCAGGCCGATGTGGGCATAGCCGTTGCCGAGGATGTATCGGCCTTTACCCCTGCTTCGGACGCCATTTTGTTTGGCGGCAGTATGCCGCTGGCCGGCCGCTTCCTGCAGTTGGCCCGCCTGTCGCGCCTGGTGATCTACAGCGCCTTTGCCATTTCTTTCCTTTATAATGTCATCGGCTTGTCGTTTGCCGTGAGCGGACGCCTCACCCCGCTGTTTGCCGCTATTTTAATGCCACTGAGCAGCATAACCGTGGTTGCATTTGCTACCTTTGCCATAAGGGGCCTGGCCCGTAAACTAAAGTTGTAGCGCCTATGTCGGTTATTGTCATGCTTATCATTATCGGGGTGGTAGTGGCCGGTGGCTTCCTGGCGGCTTTCTTCTGGGCAGTGCGCTCCGGCCAGTATGACGATACCGTGTCGCCCTCGGTGCGCATGCTTTTTGATGATAAAAAACCGGAGAATAAGGAGGTTGATAAAAAGGAGAATAACCCGGAGGATTCCTGATCGGCAGGAACTCGTTATTTTTATAGCAACAAATCAAAATCCTGTAATCATGAAATATTTTTTTGCCCTGATGCTTTTAGTAACCATCGGCTGCCAGCAGCAATCGCTCAATCAGGAAAATATCAATTACGAAGGCGAAAAAATTATGGTGGGCGAAATCAACTGGGAAGGCCTTACCCAAGAGCCGTACAAAGCCTGGTTTTCGTCCGGTTACCTTAATTACCAACCCGATACCACTACCCTGCAAAGCCTGCGGCCCGGTGCCCTGGATGGTGTGGAAGCGGTGATGTTTATGGGCACCTGGTGTACCGATAGCCAGGAGCAGGTGCCGCAGATTTACAAGATATTGGATTACCTGCATTTCGATCTGGATAAGCTCAAAGTATATGCTCTGGAGCGTACGGCCGAGCAGCCGCTGGTGCTCTCTGCCGAACAGCAGGATAAGTACAAGATTACCCTGGTACCCACTCTTATCTTCTACCGCCATGGCCAAGAACTGGGGCGCATCACCGAGCGGCCGGTGGCCACACTTGAGCAGGATATTGTCAATATTTTGAATAAGTCGGTATCGGAATAGTTCGAGAGTAAAACCGATACCAAACAACAATCTATTGAATGCTAATCTGAAGAAGCGGCTTTCTCTCTGCGAAACTCTGTGGTACAGCCCTGCCTTTGAAAGCTATTGCACAGAGGCTCACAAAGGAACCTCAAAGACACACAAAGATGAGCCGCACTCTGAGAAACTCTGTGCTCTCTGTGTAACTCTGTGGTATAACCAGTCAAGTGGACTTGTAACGAGTATCGGTCTAAAAGCCGTCATCATCCTCATCGGCTTCCTCTCCCTGCTGCTCTTCCATTACCACATCGCCTTGCAGGTCATAGGGTTCGTCAATGTCATAATACAGGGCGCGGAAAGTTTGGATAAACTCCAGCGTCTCACCGAGGTCGGAGGGAGCGAACTGAAACTCTCCGATTTTGGTTTTGCCGATGTTGGTCTTTTCTTTGACAAAAGTGTTCAGCTCTTTGTTCGAGGAGAAAATGAACAACTTATTGTTTTCATAGCTGAAATAATACCACGACTCCGGGGCGGCTTTGATAAACAGGTTGATAATCTCCCCGTCTTCGGTTTTTCTGATTTCCAGAAAACCCTCAAATTCGGCATTGATATCGGTACGTAGGATATTCGAGATGGCTATGCGGCCATCGGTATTGTAGAAAGCCCGCTGGTCTTCCGACCATTTAAAGTGAATATTGGGAAAGACAAACGGCCGCACCAGGTTGGGCGAAGCGCTGGCCAGCGGCACATAGTCGGAAGCCGAACGCTCTTCATAGGCTTTGGTGGCGCGGTTGCCGATTATTTCAGCCATCAGATAGAGCAGATTGGTGCGGTCTTCAATAGCTTCGGGGGCGCCAAACTCATCGATAATTTGCACGAAATCATTGGCCATCATCTGGTAAATGGCCGAGGGGATTTTGAAGTCCATGGTCAGGAATGAGACGAACTCCAGCTCATTGGTCTGCATATTGCCGGTGCCAATGGCCGAGGCTACGATGCCCCGGGTGGCAGAGTTTTCCATAAAGTGCACCGGCCCCTCAAAGCGTATGCCCTGCGTACTTTCGTTATAGGCAAACACCTTGCCCGAGTAGGACAACCCCAGGTCTTTGTCAAGATTAATGATAATAAATTCATTGCTGTCAGCTTTAAAACTGAGATAGCCCGAGGGCTTGAAAAAATCTTCATCGGCTTCATCACGCTTATCGTAACAGAAGGTACTATACAAGCTGTAATCGCGATGGTCAAAATGCAGGCCGGCTGTTAGTTTCCTGCCCTGGGCAGTTACACTTTCGTCAAACTTAAAGGTAACCTCTTGTTGTTCGGCCTTGCTCTTGTATTTGATCCAGGTGTCATAATCTTTGAGGCTCTTCAAATCCAGTTTTACATAACCATCCAGCTCCAGGGCAGGTTTGTGGGCAATCATTTTTACATTGCCTTTATAATACATGCCGGGCGAAATCAGCAGGTTGTCTTCTTCTTTTACCTCTCCGGTAGCCACCGTATGGAGGTCTTGCCGTTTCCTGCGGCCGTCATTGAAGTCTTCCAGATGAAAGTCGTGCAACTTGATGGCAAAAGTGTCTTGCACGGCATTGATAAACCGGTAGGTGCCTTCGCCTTCAAACTCATTGCGAGAAATAATGGTAACGGTAGCATCATAAAGCTGATGGTAACCGGTAAGGGTATCCAGCTTGATGGTAGTGTTGTGCAAGGTACCGATGCGTGAGTTTTCCAGAATTGTTACCTCGCCATTCTCCGGGGTTATCAAGGCATCGGCCACTTTGATGTAAGGGATACCGCCTACTTTGAGCGTCAGGTTGCGCATATCATACTCGGCATAGGTGGCGTTGAAGTTGAGCGAATCGAGATCGGGGCGGGTAGTATAGAAATAGGAACTTTTGATATCTACATCGGGCGGTTTGGACATATACACCTTCTGGCTGTCGAGGTTCCAGCGGGCATTGGTGATGGAGGTTTTGAACTGCGCATAGGGGAAATCAATAGCCGCCACACCTTCTACTTCAGGGCTGATGTCGGCCTGGTTGGTGGACAGGTCGAAGGCAATGCGCACATCGGTACCCCGCAGGGCCGGTTTGTCCGGGTTGTCCGATTTGATTTCAAACAGGGCATGCCTGGCCTCATAGTCGCTGGGATTAAAGGTAAAGTCCTTTGACTGGGTGGTGGCGTTGCTGGTAGCAAGCAGTCCCATACCTTTTACCCCCTGGTTGGTCACCACCACTGTACCATCCAGTGTAGCACGGCCGTTGTACATGGCAAAAGGCGTACCGATATTACTTACATACATGCTGTCCTTGCGTGGCAGCCAACGCAGGTGGAAGTTGTCGGCCATAATCTGCGGATAGCGAATACCACCAAATTCTTCTTCGCGCATTTCAAACGACACCCCGTTTGCTACTACCGAATCGGGATAGAAAACAAAGTTGTCGGAAACCATGGTGGTGGTAAGAAACTCCAGGCGGCCATGACCTACCAGGCCACGCGTATCCATGGTCAGGCGGTTGTACAACCGGCCGTTACCCCCGAAAAGCTGGTAGCCTTCAGGGGGTATGCCATGGTCGAAGCCCAGGGAATAATCGGGCATAATATGCAGATTTTCTTTAAATTCAGGAAACCAGCCATCGGAATGAAAGGTGCCGGAAAATTTAATAGCCGAGGGGTCTGAATCGTTCAGGCTGTCCAGATCGAATGGCGGCAGGGTAAAATACATGGAGCGATCATACACCCCTCCGAGGATATCGGGCTGGTCGAAATACACTACCGATCCGGTGCCGCCTCCCTTGAATTTGGGGTAATTAGGTATGAGCTTACGGCCCGATTTGTTTTTGGGCTTACTGATGTATAAAATACCCGATGTGCCCGACATAGGCATGGAGGCTACGGTATTTTCCTGTCGTTCAGGGGGCTGTGTGGTATCGAAAGCAGTAGAGTCGGCCGTGCGCGAGTCTTCCTTTTGTTGTTGCAAACCTCCCTGTGGTATGCCCGATAATGAGTTGTTGATTTTTTTGCGCTTGGTGCCCCGGTCGGTTTCTTCCTGTACATACAGATCTATCGCATCAATCTGGTTCATTTCTACCAAAAAGCTGTCATAGCGAAAAATGAAATCACGCCCCTTGTAATCGAAGTTGCCGGCAGCCAGCGTACCGTTGAATTTAATATTCAGGTCAGGTAGCAGGGAAATACGACTGCTGTCGGGGGTTACACTTACATCAAGCTCTTTCGACAAATAAAACTTGTCCACGCCATATACTTCAAACTCCTGGGTGTTGAGGTTGTAAATGGCATTGGCCCCACTTGACGCCAGCGACAGAAGCATAATGTTGTCGTAGTCGGCCTTGCCTTTTTGCGCCAGGCCTTTATGTAGCCCTTTGGGAGTAAGCCTGATCAATCCGGTAAACGGATCATACTCTACATAGCCTTTTTGGTAAAGGGCCATGATAGCACCTTCCAGTATTTTTACATCTATGTTACGATCATCGGCCAACGAGCCCAGGTAAAACTCATCTACCCCTTCTTTCTGTGCATAATAGAGCACCAGCTTCAGAGGGTTGAAATTGTATAAGCCGGCCACATCGCTAAAGACATTCTTATCGTAATATTCATTTGACAGGAAGATAAGCGGCACATCTTTGCGAGCCAGCAAGGTTGAAATAAACAGGCTGTCGCTGTCGATTTGCCACTGGATGATATCGGCTGTAAAGCTCAGGTTATTGGCTGAAGCCAGAAACGGGGTGTTGCGAAACTCGCCCTCGTCTTTCTGCACCAGCAGCTTGCGGTTGGCCATGTCATAATGTACTTGCACAGCCGGATGGTAGATGGAATCGTACTTGGTATAAATAGACAGCTTGCCGCGGGCGGTGTACATGATGGAATCACCAAAAGTCATCTTCAAAGAAGAGACGGTGAATTTCGGCCGGCCGGCTGCCTCTACGCGCAATACCGATTTGCCGCGGTATTTCGATTCGCTGCTCATGCTACAGCCGCGCAGGGTGAGTCCTCCGGTATAATAGGTATAAGGCCCGGCCAGGCCATTGATTTTTATGTTATTTTCAAATGAAACAAACTGCGGATAAACCGGCTCATCGGGGGTTTTATCTAATGCTCTGAAGCGCACTTCGCCTTTTACCGGTTGTTCTATGAGTGGGGTAAAGTGTAGCTTCACCCCGGCCAATACCAACTCGGGTTCCGACAGGGTTATCTCATAATTACCCAGGGCTACATAGGTGCGGGTGCCCGGAAAGCAATCCTCCGGCCAGTTGATGCGCCCGCTGTTGCCGATAAAAACCTGGTCTTGCACCAGCCAGGCTCCGGTAGCAGCGCTGATCACCAGGCTGTCGCGCAGGCCGGCTACTACCAGTTCCAGCTTGTCAAACTGCAGGCTGGCCCCGATTACCGGACGTACCGGCTCTTCTTCTTCCAACAAATCAGCCAACGAAACAGTCTCTTCTTCCTCATATTCCTCCTCTTCAGTCCAGTCTTCTTCCTGCCAGTCGTCCTCCTCATAATCATCTCCGGCATATTCCTCTTCATACTCATCCTCTGCCGGTTCTTCTGGCACTACCTCCGGGGGCTCGGCATATACGAAACGGTAGTGATAGTTGCGCGCCAGCAGTTGCAGGCCATGACCGCTAAACAAGCGACCGGTTTCGAAAAACAATTGTAAGCGCTGAAAATATTTGGTTTCCGCCTTGTTGTCGGCTTGTTCAATCACCTTGCCGGTCATATTAAGCAGATCCACCATTTCCTGCATTCGGATACCCTGCTGGCTATAAGCGCTGCCAATCATGGCAAAATAGGCCTCCAGCCCGGGCTGCAAAGGCTGCCCGGCCGCCACCATGGCCTGCACCTGGGTCACGATCTTCCTGCGTACATCGCCACCCAATGCCGACCAGGCCACCGTAAAGGCCTCGCCCACGGAGGCGGCTACGGGGTCTCCCGTGAGGCTCAGCTTGTCCTTCACGTCAATGCCAAAACCCTCGTGACTGTAGTCAAAATCAACCGGCTGAGCTTGTACAAGCTGAGCCCGGGCAGCCAACAGCAGGGCAAAAATGATGATATGTTTAACAATCTTACTCAAAAGTATGCCGATTGTATGGCGGGGTTAACAACCCTGACGCTACGGCAGCAACCCCCATGCATACCGACCCCGACAGCAGGGTGTGTTTATGGGTAAAATACCAACGCTAAAGGTAATCATTTGTTTTGGGCAAAACTAAGCACTATTACCAAAAATAGCCTGACAACGGCTTTTGCCCTACTTAACTCGCCCAACTCGGCAAAATTGTGTAGGTTTGTCAGTCCAACAATCTTTTCTACTATGATCAACCCTTATTTGATCGGAGCCGGAGTGGCGGCTTATTTTTTAGGGGCTATTCCCAGTGCGGTATGGTACGGTAAGCTGGTGTATGGGGTAGATGTAAGAGAGCATGGTAGCGGTAATCCGGGGGCAACCAATACCTTCCGGGTGCTGGGCAAGCGGGCCGGCACGGTGGTGCTGCTGGCCGATATTACCAAGGGGCTGCTGGCCACCTTGCTGGCGGTAGCGCTTCTGCATCGGGGAGTAATCAGCTCCGACCAACTGGTGCTTAGCAAGCTTATCCTGGGGGTTATAGCTGTGTTTGGCCATATCTTCTCAGTATTCCTGCGTTTTCGCGGGGGCAAGGGGGTGGCTACCTTGTTCGGCATGATGCTGGGCATCCAGTGGCCGGTGGCGCTTATCTCGTTGTTTATCTTTTTGCTCACCCTGCTCACCTCCAAGTATGTATCGCTGGGCTCCATGCTGGCTGCCCTGTCGTTTCCGCTGCTGCTCATACTGGTGCCGCGCTTCCGAACCGGAGAGCCCATTCTCGTCATCTTCGCCTTTTTTCTGGCTATCGTGGTAATCTGGGCCCACCATAAGAATATCAGGCGCATTCTGCACGGCACCGAAAACAAGACTTATCTGATCAAGAAGAAAAACTAAAGATTGCTCTTATATGAAAAAATGGCTGGCTATCTGGCTGATCGGCTTGGGGGCTTTCAACATCAACAGTCCCGTTCATGGTCAACAAACAGTCGATGAGCGTGAAAAATTACTAGAGGCCGCCCGTGAAATCATGCAAGAGGCCGGTATATGCACCCTGATCACCCTTGATGAAAACGGGCTACCTCGTGCCCGGCCCATGGATGCTTTTGTGCCGGACGAGCATTTCGTTGTATGGCTGGCCACCAATCCACACAGTCGCAAGGTAAAACAGTTGCAACAACACCCCTTGGTAAGCCTTTATTATTTTCACCAGCCCAGCGGTAGCTATGTGTTGTTGTCTGGCAAAGCGGAACTGGTGACTGATACCGAGGCCAAACAAAAATACTGGAAACCACAGTGGCAGGATTTTTATCCTGACTATCCGGACAATTATCTGCTCATCAGGGTAACCCCGGTGTGGTTGGAAGTGCTGAGCGAAAGCCGCAGAATTGTTGGTGATTCCGTAACCTGGCAACCGCCCCGGGTGGAATTTTAATTCAAAGAAATAGTAAAGTACTCCAATGTTGCTTTTTGGTGATACATTGCATATCAAAAAAACTTGTTTTCATTAGTCCATTATTTATCCTTTTTTGTTGCCAAGTATTTCCCCCTACCAGAAATGCAGGAAACCCTTAACTTTGTTGCCTAAGCAGCACCAATATGATAGACAAACTGGAAGAAATAGCCCGCAGATACGAGGAGGTGGAGCAACTGATGAGCCAGCCCGATGTAGTGGCCGATATGGACAACTATACCCGGCTTAGTAAAGAATACAAAGAACTGGGCAAGGTGGTAGCCGTATATAAAGAATATAAAAATGTGCTTTCCAATATCGAGTCGGCCAAAGAGGTGCTTAAAACCGAAAAAGACCCTGAGTTTCGTGAAATGGCCAAAATGGAGCTCGATGAGCTGGAACCCCAAAAAGAAAAGTTGGAAGAAGAGCTCAAACAACTGCTCATCCCCAAAGATCCGGCCGACAGCAAGAATGCCATTCTGGAAATCCGGGCCGGTGCCGGTGGTGATGAAGCGGCTCTTTTTGCCGGAGACCTGCTGCGCATGTATCAGAAATTCAGCGAAAAAATGGGTTGGAAGCTCGCCATTACCGATTTTGTCGATGGCACGGCCGGTGGCTTCAGTAAAGTGGTAGCCAATGTAACCGGCCAGGATGTGTACGGCACCCTCAAATACGAAAGCGGGGTACACCGCGTACAACGCGTGCCGGCCACCGAAACACAGGGGCGCGTGCATACCTCGGCCGCCTCGGTGGTGGTGCTACCCGAAATGGACGATGTAGAAGTAGAGCTTGATATGAACGACATCCGCAGAGATGAGTTTTGCTCATCCGGGCCCGGAGGGCAGTCGGTCAATACCACCTACTCGGCCATCCGCCTTACCCACCTGCCTACCGGTATAGTGGTGCAGTGCCAGGATCAGAAATCGAAATTAAAGAATTACGACAAGGCATTGAAAGAGCTCAAATCGCGCCTCTATGCCCTTGAGCTGCAAAAGCAACAGGAAGAGGTAGGGGCCGAGCGTAAGTCGATGATTGGTAGTGGCGACCGCTCCGACAAAATACGTACCTACAACTACCCGCAAGGGCGGGTTACCGACCATCGTATCGGCAAGTCGGTGCATAACTTGCCGGCAGTAATGGATGGTGACATTATGCCTTTTATCGAAGAGCTGCGCCTGGCCGAAAATGCCGAAAAAATGAAAGCCGGACAATCGTAATGTACCTGCCAACAAGAGATGCTTAAAAGCTTCGCCTCTTTTTTTTATTGTTGTCTGGCTCTCGCCATGGTGGCCGCTGTGTGGCATGGATGCCGCCCCGATGAAAATGATTATCTGAGCGGAGCCGAGGTGCAGTTACGTTTTTCGGCCGATACCATCTTTTTTGATACGCTGTTTACCGAGATACCAAGTATTACCAAACGCCTGCGGGTGTACAATAACCGGGACCGACCACTCATTATTGACCAAATCACTCTGGCCGACCCCAATACTCCATACCGTATTACGGTAAACGGTCGCCAGGGTACCAGCTTCAGCGAGGTCAGAATACTGGCGCACGACAGCATTCTTATCCTGCTCGAAGCCCTTTTGCCCGCCAGAGACAGCCTGGCGCCTTTTGTGGCAGAAGACAGGCTTCTTTTCAATCCTAAATACAGTTCACAGGAAGTTATTATTTTATCGTGGGGACAAGATGCCAACTATCTGAAAGACACCGTGCTGGCCTGCAATACTACCTGGTCGGCCGGTAAGCCCTATGTGTTGTTTGGCTCCGTACTGGTCGATTCGCTCTGCACCCTTACTCTGGAAGCGGGCACACAGGTGTACGCCCACAACAACGCCACTTTATACATTGGCGGCAGCTTGCAGGTAAACGGCACAGCCGACAAGCGGGTGTTGTTTACCAACGACCGCCTGGATGAGCCCTTTGCCTCGGCCCCCGGGCAGTGGAATGGTTTGGTTTTTTTACCAGGTAGCGACAACAACACCATCCAGTTTGCCGATATACGCAATGCCGTCAACGGTATCTGGCTGGGCACGCCCGACAACGACACCCTGCCTGACCTGGTGCTAAGCAACTCTCATCTGGAAAATATGCTGCAGAGTGCCGTGCTGGCCTTTACCTCCGACCTAGACATGACCAACTGTCTGCTGGCCAATACCGGTCAGTTCGTTTTTGCCGGCCTGGCAGGCGGCCACTATCGCCTTACCCACAACACCCTGACCAACTATGCCTTAGGCCTTACCAAAACCCAGCCGGTACTGGCAGCTACCGACCGCCTGGAGCTCAATGACGGCTCGCTGCTTGAAGAGGCGCTGACACTTCGCCTTACCAACAACATCGTCTGGGGCCTGGCAGATGAAGAACTTGTCATTCTGAATGAAACGACCTTTCCGCTACTGCTACAAGCCCGCAACAACCTGCTGCGCACCACTGACGACCGTTTTGCCGGCAGTAGCAATATCCTGAATACCGACCCGATGTTTATCGACCCTTATCTTTTTAACTACCGGCCCGACTCACTGTCTCCTGCCATCGATGCCGGTCTGCCTGTGGGCATCACCACCGACCTGGAGGGCAAGCCGCGCAACGCCCAGCCGGATATAGGCGCTTATGAATACACTTCACAATAGCGTGTGGTTAGCCTTTGTGTCACTTTGTGCCCTCTGTGCAATAGCTTTAAGGGCAGGTTGTAGCACAGAGTTACACAGAGGAGCACAGAGTTTCGCAGAGGTCTTTGTGCCCCTTTGTGTCTTCTCTGTGGCACTCTGTGCAATAACTTTCACGTTTAGCGTGAGTAAGGCTATACTGCATAGATTCACAGAGGGTATTCTAATCTTTGCGGTCCTTTGTGCCTGCTTGGTGTCCTTTGTGCAATAGCTTTTATCGCCCTGTGTGGATAGACCTTCATAGAGGAAGGGGCGCTTGCTGCGCAAGGCTTATTTGATGTTTGTAATTCCGGCAAATTTTTAGTAACTTATAGGCGCGCAAGGCCGGTGACAGACCGGATTTTATTAACCAGGTATTTTTTATCATGGCTATCATTCAGAAAAAGCTTACCCTAAAGCCTTACCCCAGGGGGTTTCATATTATTACCCCAGAAATACTGACCGCCATGCCGGAGATCCAGGACACGGAAGCCGGGTTGCTCAATGTATTCATCCGCCACACCTCGGCCAGCCTTACTATCAATGAAAATGCCGACCCCGATGTAAGGCACGATTTTGAGGCACATTTTAATCATGTGGTGCCGGAACATGCCTCTTATTTCCTGCATATGTCGGAAGGGCCGGATGATATGCCGGCCCATATCAAGGCCTCGCTGCTAGGGGCCTCGGTTACCATACCAGTAAGCCGTGGCCGCCTGGCCCTGGGTACCTGGCAAGGCATCTACCTGGGCGAGCACCGCGTAGTAGGCGGGCCGCGCAAGCTGGTGCTTACCTTATACCGCTAAAAAAGGGTTATTCTTTTACAATTGTGGCATCCTCCAACAATATCTCATAGAAATAGCCTGCCCCCAGGTCTTTGTTGAGCACCACTGTGCCCTCCACCGTAATCTCATCCCCCACCTTGGTAGTCATGCTTGTGGTTACCGTCAGGTCGTTTTTGCCTTTGTGCTCGGTTCCGTCCTGAATATGCACCCAGTTTTTGCCCATGATATTGGGGTTGTATTTTACCACCTTACCATGTAGGCGCACTGTTTTGCCTTGATAAACCGTTTTGTTGGCATATAGCTCAGCTATGGAGATCGTTTCATCAGGCTGCAACGGTAGCCCGGCTGCCGCCAGCGACCATACAGCCAATAGAAAAATAATGATTTTGAGTTTTTGCATGGTATAAATGTTTACTTATAAACAAATATAAGCGAAATATCATTCCGCTATGCTTGCCTCCGGACCAACTAAATGGCTTCGGGTATCTGGCTTCGAGGGCCTGGCTTCGAGAACCTCAGCCAGAACAGCCATATGCCTTCGAGAACCTGCCTTCGAGAGCCTGCCTTCGAGAGCCTCAGGCAGATCAGGCAGATCAGGCAAAACAAGCAGTGCAGGCAATTCTACCAGTGCAGCCAATTGAGTCAGCTATATCACCCCCAGCCGCTTTAGTTTCTTTCATGTATCGGGCCTTGTTTGCTACGCAAAAAGCCGCCTTCCTTGCCGGAAAAATGCGCCCGGATTTCCGCCAGAATAGCCAGCGCTATCTCCTCCGGTCCGGTGGCTCCGATATGCAGGCCTACCGGATTGTACAACCTGGCCATTTGTGCTTCGCTAAACGTGTGGCCTTCCTCACGGAGCTCGGCCAGGGCTTCGTTTCTGCGCTTCAACGGGCCCAGCATGCCTACATAGGGCACCTCGCTTTGCAAGGCCATCAGCAGATTGTCCTTGTCGGTCTTATAGTCATGAGCCATCAGCACAAAAGCTGTGTGCTCATCCACCGGTACCTGTTTATCCGGATCGTAAATTTGTTTACACAGGGTCTTCATGGCCGGGGTAATTTGCGCTGGCCTGGCTACCACATCCATTTCCCAACCCAGTTCGTTGCCAATACGCAACAGGGGGTACACATCATAACCATGCCCGAACAACACCACGCGAATGGCAGGTGGCAATACCTCAATAAACAAATGCAGACCGGCATACTGCCTGACTACCGATTTGCCGCTTCGCAGCGCTTGTTCAATGTCGGCTGTTACCTCTTTATCAAAATAACCGGCCGGCAGTTCGCTGTACTTGAGCATGCTACCCGGTTTATAGCGTTTATCTGTCGAATTTATTATCGTAAGCAGGCAGTTGGTGTGCCGCTCCGGCAGGCATGAGGCCAGCATGTTGATAGGATTGTGCTCATCCTGCGGGTCGATAGGCGAGAGCAATACATCTATGATGCCGTTGCAGCCCAGCCCAACGCCTATTTGTTGTTCGTCCTCTTTGGTGGTATCATAGCGCACCACATCCACCCGGTTGCGTGCCATACTGTAGTGCGCCTTGCGCAGAGCATCCCCTTCCAGACAGCCGCCACTGATACCGCCTGTCCACAGGCCGTTATCCTGCACCAGCATACGTGCCCCGCTTCTGCGGTATGAGGAGCCTTCCACATGAATCACCGTAGCCAGCGCCACTTTTACCGCATCAGTATCAATTTTTTTATAGGCTTCTACAATATCCCTTATTTCTTTCATGAAGCATTTTTCATTCTAAAAAAACGGTTCTTGCATGTGCTAATTTAATACTTATGCAGTTAAGTATTCAGGTCTTTTTATTTAAAAAGAATTTAAATAACAGCCCCGTTTATTTTATTCCACTAATTTGCTTAAATTGGGTGTCCAAATTTATTTTCAACTCGTCTATCTATGAGAATATCAGGCAAATATCAGCTCGCAGCGCCCACTCAAAAAATATGGCAGATGCTCAACGACCCCCAGGTGCTGGCCCGCATAACGCCCGGTATTCAAACCCTCGAAGAGGTGGCGCCCGATCACTACAAGGCGGTATCGGAGGTAAAGATAGGGCCGGTAAAAGGGCGCTTTAGCGGTGATTTGCGCATTACCGATAAAAACCCCGAAAAAAGTAGCGTGGTGGAACTCAACCAGCAAAGCAAAATCGGCAATGCCAAAGCGCGTATCACGATGGGGCTGCACGCCATTGATGATTCCCACACCGAAATACAATACTCCGGAGAAGCGCAAGTATCGGGCATGCTGGCCCGCATGGGTCAACGCCTTATCGGTGGCGTGGTCAGCAGCCTGTCCAGGCAGTTTTTTGAAGCGCTTGCCCGGGAAATAAACCAGGAAACCTAAAATTTACCCATAAAAACCTTACGCTTATGCAAATCTCATTAACTATCAACGGTAAATCGTATTCGCAGGAGGTAGAGCCCAGAACAAGTCTGGCGCATTTCCTGCGCGATACGCTCGACCTGACCGGTACGCATATCGGTTGCGATACCAGCAGTTGCGGAGCCTGTACCGTGCTGCTGGACGGCAAGGCGGTGAAGTCTTGCACGGTGCTGGCCGTTCAGGCTGACGGCAGCGAGATCACCACCATCGAAGGCATGGCTAACGGTGACCAGCTGCACCCCATACAGGAGGCTTTTCAGGAAAACCACGGCTTGCAATGTGGTTTTTGCACACCCGGCATGGTGATGACGGCCGCAGACATTCTGGCCAACAATCCCAATCCCAGCGAAGCGGACATCCGCCACGGGCTGGAGGGTAATTTTTGCCGGTGCACCGGATATCATAATATCGTAAAATCTATTCAGCATGCTGCTGAAAAAATGAACAGCTAAGCCATGGAAAACTACATTGGAAAACCCATCAAGCGCAGAGAAGACACCCGTTTCCTAAAGGGTGCCGGCAGATATACCGATGACATCAAGCTGCCCCATATGGCCCATGTGGCTTTCGTGCGCAGCCCCTACGCCCACGCCAAAATCCTTAATATAGACACTACGGCAGCCGCTCAGGCAGAAGGTGTAATAGCCATCTACACCGGAGCTGACGAATGCGGCAACTTCGGAGTACCCTGCGGCTGGCAGGTTAACTTCAAGAATGGCGACACCATGCGCGAGCCGCAACACCCGCTGTTGGCCAAAGAAAAAGTAAGGCATGTGGGCGAGGCGGTAGCCGTAGTGGTAGCCGAAACCCAGGCGCTGGCCCGCGATGCGGCCGAACTGGTAGAAGTGGAATACGAAGAATTGCCGGCCGTAACCAACCCCAAGGACGCCATGCAGCCGGGCGCGCCCCTGGTACACGACCAGTGGCCCGATAATGCGGCCTTTGACTGGTGCATAGGCAACGACCGTGCTGAAGTGGAAAAGGCCTTGGAGAATGCCTACCACGTTACCGAACTGGAGTTTATCAATAACCGGCTGGCGCCCAACGCTATTGAGCCACGCAGCTACATAGCCGACTACAATGTAAATGATGACAAATGGACGCTCTACACCAGCACCCAAAACCCGCACCTGATACGCTTGCTGCTTTGTGCCTTTACGCTGGGGTTGCCCGAGCATAAGGTAAGGGTGGTGTCCTATGATGTAGGGGGTGGCTTCGGTAGTAAAATCTACCATTATACCGAAGAGGCGCTGGTAACCTGGCTAAGCCGCCAGGTAGGGCGACCGGTAAAATGGACGGCCGACCGCAGTGAGGCCTTTATGACCGATGCCCACGGCCGCGACCATGTGGTGAAATCGAAAATGGGTTTTGACAAAGACGGTAAGATTGTCGCCCACCTTACCGATGAATACTGCGCCATGGGCGCTTACCTGTCAACCTTTGCCCCGGCCATACCCACTTATTTGCACGGCACACTGTTTCAGGGCCTTTATACCACCCCGCTTATACACTTAAATGTGGTAGCACCCTTTACCCATACCGTGCCGGTAGATGCCTACCGCGGGGCCGGACGACCGGAGGCTACTTACCTGATTGAAAGGTTGATATCGAAAGCAGCTATCGAAATGAACATGGATCCGGCCGAGATTCGCTTCAAAAATTTCATTCCGCCTTTCGATGGCATCAACCAGCCCGGCTATCAAACCCAGGTGGCCCTGCAATACGATAGCGGCAACTATGCTGCCGCCCTTGAAAAAGCGCTGGAAGCAGCCGGCTATGAAAACTTCCGCAAGGAACAGGAAGAAGCCCGCCAAAACGGCAAGCTGCTGGGCCTCGGTATCTCTACCTGGATAGAGGGCTGCGGCATTGCTCCCTCTGCCGTAGTAGGCGCCCTGGGAGCACGAGCCGGCCTGTATGAGGTAGGCCATGTACGCGTGCAGCCTACCGGCAAAGTAACGGTTTACACCGGTACCCACTCACACGGTCAGGGGCATGAAACCACCTTTGCCCAGTTTGTGGCCGATAAGCTGGGTATCCCCATCGAAGATGTGGACATCGAGCATGGAGATACTAACGAAGTGGCCTTTGGCATGGGTACCTATGGCTCGCGTAGTCTGGCAGTAGGAGGCTCGGCAATTGTGAAGAGCATCGACAAGGTGCTGGAAAAGGGCGCTCGCATTGCTGCGCACAAGCTGGAGGCAGCCGTAGAAGACCTGGAGTATGGCGATGGCAAATGGACGGTAAAAGGCACCGATAAGTCCATTTCCTTTGGCGATGTAGCCTTAACAGCTTACGTGCCGCACGACTACCCACAGGGTGAAGAGCCCGGACTGGATTTCTCCAGCTTCTACGATCCGGTGAATTTCACCTTCCCGTTTGGGGCGCATATCTGTATTGTAGAAGTAGATGCCGATACCGGCAAGGTAACCATCAAGCGCTTTATCACGGTAGATGATGTTGGCAATATCATTAACCCGATGATTGTTGATGGCCAGATACACGGTGGCGTGGTACAGGGTATCGGTCAGGCGCTGCTCGAAGAGGTGGCCTATGATGAGGGCGGCCAGATGATCACCGGCTCATATATGGACTATGCCATGCCGCGTGCCGATGATGTGCCGTTTATCGAAACGCACAACACGGTAACCCCTTGCCCGCACAATCCGCTGGGCGTAAAAGGGGCCGGAGAGGCCGGAACTATTGGCGCCACCCCTGCGGTAGTGAATGCCGTAATAGACGCCCTGGCACACCTGGGCGTGCGCGACATCCAGATGCCGCTAACCCCGCAACGGGTATGGAAAGCAATGCAAAACAACAACTAAAATACTGTCGTTATGATACCAGCAAAATTTGAATATATCAAAGCTTCATCTGTGGATGAGGCTACCGAACTTTTGGCTCAACATGGCTTCGAGGCCAGGCTGCTGGCCGGTGGACACAGCCTGTTGCCGGCTATGAAACTACGCCTTGACACCCCCGGTGTACTGATTGACATCGGCTCTATTGACGAGCTGAACAGCCTGAGCGAAGAAGGTGATGAAATTGTGGTAGGAGCCAACTGCACCCACGCGCAGATTGCCGCCTCGGAACTGGTAAACAGTAAACTACCGGTACTGGCGCAGACAGCCGCGGTGATTGGCGATGTACAGGTGCGCAACCGGGGTACCATCGGGGGCAGCCTGGCCCATGCCGATCCGGCAGCCGACTACCCGGCTACGGTGCTGGCCTGTGAAGCTCAAATAGCGGTAGCCGGAAAAAATGGTAGCCG
>WFNR01000096.1 GCA_015488485.1 Cyclobacteriaceae bacterium
AGATACCCCCGGCCTGCAGGCCACCGCTGATGATCGTCCACGGCTTGCGCTCGGCCCGCCACATGGTGGCATAGACCGTCTGCGGGTCATCCGGAGCCAGCTCGATATCCACCGCCCCGATGGTATCGGCCAGATAGAGCACTTTTTGCCAGGATTGGCCACCATCGTAGCTTCGAAATACCCCGCGCATCTCATTGGGCTGAAAAGCCTGGCCGATAGCCGCAACAAACACCGTGTCAGGATGTTGTGGGTCTATCTCAACCGCCCCTATCTGGCCGGCCTGCTCCAGGCCGATATGCTGCCAGGTACGACCACCATCGGTGCTCTTGTACATACCCTTACCGCTGATCAGGTTGGAGCGCAGCCCATCGGTACCGGTGCCCACATAGATGAGGTCGGGCCTTTGCTGTGCTACCTGGATATCGCCTATGGAGGGGGTGGCAAAGTAACCATCGGAGATATTTTGCCAGGTAACCCCGTAATCGGTAGACTGCCACACTCCGCCACCGGTAGCACCCATGTAGAAAGTACCGGGTTGTGAGGCCACACCACATACAGCCGTAACCCGCCCCCCACGGGTAGGGCCTACGTTGCGGTATTGAAAGGTGACAAAAAGGCTATCGGGTACAGACTGAGCCGGCAGGTGCACAGCAGTGGCCAGCAGAGTGGTAAGTGTATAAAGCAAATGGTACAAAAAATAACGCATAGTGATATTGATTTTTTCAGTTTAATATGTCCAAATTAAGCAAAGCCGGTGAGAGAATTTTACCGGTGGTATAAAAATCAATTGTTCCTGTGTTGTGGGTAATTTTTATGCCACTTACGGCTCTGCAAAGGTGTTGGGTTGGGTTGAAGTGAGATGAGAGCGAACTGAGGTCAGAAAAATCTGAAATCACATAATGTTAATTTGTCATCTTAAATCCTAACCGCAGAGAGTGCAGAAACGGAAAAGCGGGAAAGCATAGATACGTAAATGCGAATTTTAGCCCGTCTGCTGCCGGGCAGGGCCTCCCCTTTAGGGGATAGAGGGGGCGCGGGGGTTCAAGCCTGTAGACGGAAATCGGATAAATCTAAAATCATAAACCTTAACCGCAGAGGGCGCGAAGCGTAAATGCGGGAATGCGGAAATGAGGAAATGAGGAAATGAGGAATGTGATTATTAGCTCGTAGGTCGTGGCTCGTAGCCTGCCTTACCGTAGGTAGGCTAGTAGCGGGCGGCTGAGGCTTGAGGAGGAAGTCGGAGAAAGTCTAATATCTCCAATTTTAAATCTTTACCACTAAGGCGCAAAGAATAAGAAACTCTCTGTGTAACTCTGTGCTCCTCTGTGTAACTCTGTGGTACAACCGGCCATTGAAAGCTATGACAGAAAGGGCGCCAAGTGGGAATGCGGGTTTAGCCTGCGTGCCGGAGACAGGCTGAAAGCTTGTTTTGCCGCTGGGTGGAAAATCAAAGACAATGGTATTGATCCCCGGCCTTGTTCCTGCCTTACGACTAGGCAGGCACTAGGCCGGGGTCTGTAAATTGGCGATGTTGGTGTATGAAAGATACCCCCCCGCCCATACTGGTCAGGCGGGCGACAGGCTTGCCAGGAATAAATCCATAGATTTAATTTTTGTTTACGGTAGCATGCAGCGCCTCGATCTGACTCAGGGTACCACCTGGCGCTGATAGCAGTCGATTACGTGGCGTATGGAGCGATACGATTTACTCAGAGCTGCCGCTACCCCCGCCTCATCAAGCCAGGCTACTTTCTCAATGTTCTCTACCTTCTGGGGCTTCATGGCCGAATCATCCAGGCAGTCCATCAGGTACCACTTGGTGCGCTTAAGGATGGGGTTGTCTTTAATGGTATAGGTATGCCAGGTGGTGGTAATACGATGCCGCAGCCTGACGCGCACACCGGTCTCTTCCTCCACCTCACGCACGGCTGTCATCTTAAAAGTCTCGCCCTTGTCCACTTTGCCTTTGGGCAGATCCCACTTCTTCAGCCGGTAGATCATCAGTATCCTGCCACTCTTGTTTATCACCACCCCTCCGGCTGCATCAATCACATTAAACTGTGCCCGCACCTGTGCTTTGGCTTCGTTATAATCTTCAGGGATGATGCGAAACGACACATCCTCATAATGATGACTCATCAGGTCTTGTAAAAAGCCGAGCACCTTGTCGGTGGGCACTTCCAACATCACCACCGTACCCTGCAGGGAACCGAGGGAGCCAACCTGGCCGGCCTGCACGATATTCCGGTTCGCCAGATGGTCGGTTTCGGCCAGGCTGCGCAACAGAAAAAAGGGGGTGTCGTTGATAAACAGATTCATCGGTGCCAAACTTAAAAAATAATTCTCCATCATAACCAAAATGCTGCTATTTTTACCGCAAAAAAGCATGACCCCCACCCTCGCCCACCGCCTTGCCGCCCGCCTGCTTAGTATTGGCGCCATCAAGCTCAGTCCGCAAGAGCCCTACACCTGGGCTTCCGGCTGGCGCTCACCCATCTATTGCGACAACCGACTCACGCTCTCCTATCCAGAGCTGCGCACCCTTATCAAGCAGGAGCTAGCCGCGCTCATCGGCAGGCATTATCCGCAGGCCGAGGTAATAGCCGGAGTGGCTACGGCCGGCATCCCGCAAGGGGCTCTGGTGGCCGATATGCTGAACCTGCCCTTTGTATATGTGCGCAGCAAGCCCAAAGGGCACGGCCTTACCAACATGATAGAAGGCCTGGTAAGCCCCGGCAAAAAGGTGGTGTTGGTAGAAGACCTGATCTCAACAGGTGGCAGCGTCATCAAAGCGGCCGAAGCGCTGCGCGCAGCCGGCTTCGAGGTGCTGGGGCTGGTAGCCATCTTTACCTACGGCTTTGACGAGGCCACCCGCAACCTGGCAGCCGCCCACCTCGACTGGCATACACTCAGCCACTACGAGGCACTGCTGGAAGAAGCGCTCCACAGCGGCCTTATTGGTGAAGAAGAAATGCAGACACTGGCCGCCTGGCGGCAAAACCCGGCTGATTGGGGTAGGTAACAAACTTATTCTGGTTTAAAGTACTCCTCAACTCTACCCAGTGCCCGTACTATCTGATAAAAAAGATCCAGCGAAACTTCATCGAAATCCGCATCTTTTATGGTGGCCAACATTAGTTCGTAGGCATCCTGCACGTTTTCGTTGTGATAAAACAGGTGCCCCATAAAAAGCAACTGACCTGCCACCCGGTTGGCCAGCGCAGGGGTGAGTTTGCCCGAGTGGGTCTTGTAATAGGACGTGATAAAATCATACGATTTTTCAATTTGCGGAGTGAGCTGGGTGGCCTGCGAAGCCTGCTGCAGCACTTTCAGGTGAAAGGTTAGCGCCAGTTCGTAAATATTATCAGGGCAAATTTTGGTCGTTAACAAATGATCAATCATGCGGTCGATGAACTCAATAGTGATATCCTTGTCAAACCACTGGTCATCAAACACCTGCCAGCTCATCACATTCGGGTATAGCAGATAGTAAAGATCAAAATAATAATACTCGTCTTTTGCCGCTATGGCAGGATTGATAGCCGTGTAATGATTGATTAGCAGGTTTTTCTTGACAAAGTTATAATACAACTTGTCCGGTAAACGGCTGGCATTGGCCAATCTGCCGTCTGCCCCCGACTCTTGCTGCCGCGGAACACCCGGCCGGCCGTTGTCAATACCATACACGTTGGCGAAAGTAATGCGGTTAAGCAGCAAATTATAATAAGGCAGCTCCTCCGGATAGGTGAGCTCATAATAAAGGCGGTCATCTATTACCCCCTTGCGAATAAGGCCATAGGCAAACATCTGCACGGCAGCTGCCCTGCGCAGTGCCTTGTTGTCGCGGCTGAACTCGGGGTCGGTAACCAGCGGCAAGGTGACCTGATAAGCTTGCAGGATAATCTGCCGGTAGTCGGTTACCACCGGGTCAAGGCCGTGATGCCAGTCTTGCATTACCTGATTAAAGCGCGACATCGTCAACTCTTCCGTTTGCAGCTTGCCGGTATGGTAATATTGCCGCACCACTTCTGTACTCAAGCGGCCCTGCCGCACAGCCTCGGTCAGGGCCCGCTCAATACCCAATATAAGCGAAGCCGCCTTGCGTACTGTTTGCTCACGTTCACTCCTGCTGCGCATCGACCGGGCGCGAACTATTTTGGCGTACTGCCTGGTGGCATCGGCATAGGCTCTGGTTACCTGCTCTTCGGGTGTATAGTGTTTGTATAGTTGTATGCTTATACGTGCCAGCCGCTGGTCTGCCAGATACGAAGCATATTGCTGGCGGTAGTCCGGGTTGTAAAACAACCGGTTGATCTCGCTGTCGCTCAGGCTATCGAACTGTGTAATACCTGCCGCCCGCATTTGCTGCCGGAACATCCTGTATGCCGGTTGGTAGTCGCCCTGCAGGCGGGCGCCCCGCTGCCGGTAAGGTGCCAGCGCCTGCCACAATACGGCCGCGCGCTGCTCCTGCAACTGGCGGTTGCGCGCGCTATCCCCCTCTACCGAAGACATGCCCCGTATAAAACCCCCGCGTATCTCCAGGTTATCATTTTGCAAAAAAGCCTTAATGGCAGCTACCTCAGCCGAATTGAAGCGGGCGCTGTTATGGGCAAAATGCAGGGTAAACCTCTTGGAGAACTTACGCCCCTCCGGCAGCTTGTAGGGTGCCGGTTTATAGGTAGCGGGCACTGCCACCTTCTCAAAGGTAAGCAAGCGGTTTACCGGCACACAAGGGGCATCTTCCAGCTCGGTCAACGCCAGCACCATGCTGCCCGGCACCAGCCAGAAGTGCATGGCCATCAGCTCTTTTTTGCCGCGCTTCGTAATCGTTAGCTCGATATGGTCGCTGTACCTGGCAAAAGGCCCGAAGCCCAGCCGCCAGACTGCCGGGGCCGGCCCCTTGTAACGACCACGACCACGCAAAGCAGCCCGGAAGGCCTTCTGCCAATGCTCGGTATTACCACGCACGGTATCGAGCACCAGCCGCTGCCGTTCGACCAGAAAAGTGCGTATCTCCTTGCCGTTCAGGAAGAGTGTAGTGCCGTCATACAGCACAAAAGTGAAAGTATATTTTTTCTTGAGCAGCCGGCCCAGACTGCTCACATCCGTCACCTCCCACACCAGGCGGCCATTATCCAGATCACGGCTTGCCAGTTTGTAGCCGCCCTTTTGCCATTGCTCAAACAGCCGCGCAGCCTTCTTTTTTTGGCTGAGCAGCTCGGCCTGCCAGGCAAACTCCTGACGTATCTGGGCAATTCCGGAACTGAACATCAGGGCGAAAAAAAGCGACAGTGTGTATCTCATATTCAAAAAATTCAAGCTTTGCCACCACACAGCAGCAACCGGCAGCCCGCGCTGAACAGGTTTTGGCATCATAAATTTATAGAATCCAGCAGGAATGTATTATCTGCGCCAAAGAAAAAGGCACAGTGTGCAGCCTATCTGCCCTTACAGAAAAAATTTTTACGCGGTAATATCAAAAACCGGCTCTTAGCCGCAACTACCCTCCTCAAACCGAATCTGTGAAATGCCCGGACAAATAGTAAAGCAAGGTAATCAGGCTATTTTTTCTTCATTCGGTAGGCCCGCGTGGCAAACCGTTTTTGCACCTCCTCCTCTTTGCCCTCCTTCATCAGCCTTAACGTGCGCAGCCAATCGCCATTGCCCAGATTGGACTCTATGTTGAAAACCACCTCTCCGTCTTTGTATTCCACATCCGGCACCGGCTCAAATGCAGATTCTTTTTTCTTTTTTCTGGCCATTAGTACATGTATTTAAAATTTACCCGTATCCCCAAGATTCCGCCCTTGCTGATGCTTGATGTAATCCGGAATCGTTTTTAGTACTTGTAAATGAAATATAAGTAAAATATCTGATCCTCCAAAATTTCAAGGAGAGAAATATGCGCCTTATAAATTCGACCCGAAGCGCATAGCTCCTCAGTTGTAGCTCGTTTTCATTTCTTCTAAAAATATGTTTTCACCGCAAATTCATATTGTTCTATAAATATTCTCTTAAAAAATGTGATATTATTCTGTTCATAGAACAATAACATAGCTTTTTTGTAATCGACACTATCAACTGTTCTAAATGAGATAGGGCAATATTTATGATTTATCAATATTGCATTACTTATAATTCTTGCCGTTCTCTTATTACCGTCAACAAACGGCTGAATGTATGAAATAAGAATTAACGCAAGAAGTGCTTGCTCAAAAACATCTTCTTTCTTATTTATCAAATCACAAGTTAATGATAATGCTTCCTTTATTTGAAATTCATTGTCTATCGGTCGAAAATTAGTGCCTGAAATACCTACTCTTCTCTTTCTTATGTTTCTGTCAACGGCAAGCTCTTTTATTAAAATACTATGAATATCTTCAATCTTAGATACAGATAAAGGAAATAAATAGTCAGGATTTTCAATGATAAAATCAATAGCTTCTTTATGATTGAGTAGCATTACAGCTTCTTCTTTTGATTTTCCTGCCGCAGTTTCTTTTTCCTTTAAAAGTCTTTCTGTTTCCAGCAACGAGTAGGTGTTTCCTTCTATTTGTGAAGATTTCCAGCTTAAATCAATAGCGAGTCGTTCGAATTCTTTTTTTATTTCAAATTCACTTAATTCGGAAAAGTTTTTCTCAAACTCTTTCTGAAAACCTATTAGTTGAATTAATTCATCTTCTGTGAATAATTTTGTTTCCGGAAAAATTTCCGTTAGTAGCGAAAAATTGAAATTCTCAATTATTGTTCTTTCATCTATCTCTTTTTCGTAATAATCCTGAACATCTATTTCACGCAACAAGTTATAATACGGTGATAGCTTATATCTTGTCGCTTTTCCTTTTCCCGTTGATGTTATTAACTTCTTTGCCACAAGTTTTGATAAAATTCTTTTTATTGTGGCTATACTTTTTTTCTCCGATATTCCTTGTCGAATTTCTACAGAAGAACTTTCCGGATTTTGTTTTAAAAATTCTAATATTAATTTTTCTATTGCCATATTGTTTATTCAGCTCATAAAGATAGTAAATTCAGCTCAATATTTCAAGTTTTTGAGCTGTATCATTTTTTTAAATGAGCTACAACTTGTTGATAAGCTGGATATGGCGGGGCCTTTCTCCTTATCCACCCATAGCGAGCGTCAGGTGCCTGTCCTGACCGAGCAGCATAGTGAGCGTCAAGACCTGTCCTGACCGAGCATAGTGAGCGTCAAGACCTGCCCTGACCGAGCAGAATAGCGAGCGTCAAGACCTGCCCTGACCGAGCAGAATAGCGAGCGTCAGGACCTGTCCTGACCGAGCAGCATAGCGAGCGTCAGGACTTTATCCTTGCCCGCCCGTACCGAACGGCACGTTCGGGCGGGTTGTAATCACCTCGACTGCGCTCGGTGTATAGGATATGGGTTTCTGACCCCCACTAAGTGGGTCTACGAGGTGCACGACTTCACCAGTCTTAATCCTTGCCCGCCCGTACCGAACGGCACGTTCGGGCGGGTTGTAATGGATATGGGTTTCTGACTACACAAATTGTACGAGGTGTGAGGTAACTGCCTATTGTCTTAATCCTTGTTGTAATGGATATGGGTTTCTGACCTATGAAGAAGTTACAAAGGCCGCAGTATGTAAGTCTTAATCCTTGTTGTAATGGATATGGGTTTCTGACCGCTGCCCTGCCAGCGCGCTTCGTAATGAGGAGCAAGTCTTAATCCTTGTTGTAATGGATATGGGTTTCTGACCTAATTGGCAAGGCAGTTAGTTAGTAAGTCCTTGGTCTTAATCCTTGTTGTAATGGATATGGGTTTCTGACAGCGCATAACCCCGATATTGAAGTGCAGGTTGTTCCGGTCTTAATCCTTGTTGTAATGGATATGGGTTTCTGACAGCTATAATCCGGATTATAGCTTGGTAGGTAAAAGTCTTAATCCTTGTTGTAATGGATATGGGTTTCTGACACAAAACGTCAAAGAAGGGTGCCCATTTAATTAGTGAGTCTTAATCCTTGTTGTAATGGATATGGGTTTCTGACTTGGGGTGGACGCGTATCGTTCTTGACCTGAATAGAGTCTTAATCCTTGTTGTAATGGATATGGGTTTCTGACTTGAGCACCTGCAGCATAGTTGGGCTGCGTAGTCTTGTCTTAATCCTTGTTGTAATGGATATGGGTTTCTGACCAACAGCGGACGAAACCATTGCCGCTGATTGCTTCTAGTCTTAATCCTTGTTGTAATGGATATGGGTTTCTGACCTCTGGCACCGGTGGAAACATCGGTGCGTGCTCCTGTCTTAATCCTTGTTGTAATGGATATGGGTTTCTGACAGCTGATATTTATGACTATGGAGATTCGGAAGCTGGAAAGTCTTAATCCTTGTTGTAATGGATATGGGTTTCTGACCTGTAATGGGTAATTGTGTATGGCTCTGGCACCGGTGTCTTAATCCTTGTTGTAATGGATATGGGTTTCTGACAGGGGTAAGTTAGGGTACAACAGCAAAAGAGCTTCCGTCTTAATCCTTGTTGTAATGGATATGGGTTTCTGACAATTTCTACAGAGCCTTTGACGGCAAGCTCTTTATCTTGTCTTAATCCTTGTTGTAATGGATATGGGTTTCTGACTTTCACAATTTCATCTATATGCTTTCAAATTCACTACTGTCTTAATCCTTGTTGTAATGGATATGGGTTTCTGACCCCCGCAAGAGCGGGGGCTATATCGCCAAGCTACGTAGTCTTAATCCTTGTTGTAATGGATATGGGTTTCTGACCTGATCTTATAAAATTTATTGAAGAATTTGATAATGAGTCTTAATCCTTGTTGTAATGGATATGGGTTTCTGACGCGCCCGGCAGCGGGCAACAGGCCTTGCCGGGGAGCGTCTTAATCCTTGTTGTAATGGATATGGGTTTCTGACGAAACCATCGAAGAGCAAGGAGAATTCGCAGGTGGTCTTAATCCTTGTTGTAATGGATATGGGTTTCTGACATGGAGAGAAATTCTACATCAGTGACGAACATGGGTCTTAATCCTTGTTGTAATGGATATGGGTTTCTGACGGTCGCAATTGACCCTGTACATAGGACGTCTGGCTGTCTTAATCCTTGTTGTAATGGATATGGGTTTCTGACAGCTGATATTTATGACTATGGAGATTCGGAAGCTGGAAAGTCTTAATCCTTGTTGTAATGGATATGGGTTTCTGACTAGTTCATTTTTAACCCGCTTATTGCCAGTAAGTTAACCGCCCCAACCGCCTTTTTTAAGCCACTTTTTGCCTTAAAAATGACCCCCTGTTTCGGCCTGCAAAAGTAAAACATATTTTTATTTATTGCAAGAGCCATTTTCATGGGTTAAATATAGCCAAAAGCAACCCTTTTTCAAAAAAACAACAGGTTTCTTTTCTCACGTACCACTTCCAGGTTGATATGCCGCCCCACTATTCTGATACGGTTTATATCATACTCGCTAAGTGGCAGCACAATTATACTGTCTTCGTTGTCGTACATTTCGTTTACCTCGGCCAGCGCCTGGCTTATTTCCTGATAGGTAGCGCGCTTAAAGCTGCCGAAATAAACAGACTTTTGTAAGCGTATGCAGCCCTTTTTTATCAAAAAATTGGCTATATGCTTGCGCACCTTGTTGTCTTCGATATCATACATTACCAGGCAGTTCATTTCGTTATATTGTTTGGGAATGTGGCGTTGCAGTACCTCTATTATTTGCTCGGGGCTGAGGCGGCTGAAATACCGCCCCCCTTCGCTCAGCATTTTATGGGTAGGCAACGCTGCCTGTTTTATCAGCTTTGCTGCAGCTTGTCTATTTCGTTTTGCCATTGTTGGCCTTGGGTATAGTAAGTATGTATGCCTTGCCAGATCAGCAGTTCGGCTGCCTCGGCCAGCTCGCTGTTGCTGCCACGGGCATTGGTACGCACTACCGAGTAGCCACGTTTGCCGAAATATACATTTATTACAGCCTTGTCGGGGCCGCGCTGTATGTGTAGCTGCCTGCCGTACTGAATCTGGCGTGTTTCGGAAGTCTGCAAACCGTTTTCGGCCAGGGCCGCCAGTATGGCCGGCATGGTCTTTTCCAGTTCGGCCGGCACAAAATATTCTTTTTGCGGCTTTTCGATACCTTTGAGGCGGGCTATTATACGCTTATAGTCCGGAGCAACCGCCTTTTGTTCGGGCTGATCGGTATCGGGTTGGGCAGTAGGCTCATTGGTACCAGCAGCCGGTTGTACCTGCTCATCGTAAAGCTGGGGCACGGCAAAATAGGCCGTCTTGACAGGCGTACAGGCCGTGTTGGCCCAGGCCTGGGCATCGTCACTCAAAAAGCTAACCCGCGTGGCATCGTGGGTGTGGCTGTCGAGGTACTGCTCCAGGCCGTATTCGCGGGCAAAGCGGTAGGCAAACACCTTATATATGTCGCTGTAGGTCTTGGTAGCAGTAACGGGCTTGTCGAAAGCAAACAACAGTTTGAGCCCATGCCCCGATGGCGAGCGGTAAAACAGCGCTATCCGATTGTCATGGTGTAGCTTCTGACTTAGGTTATCATAATCCTGCTCGTTGCGCAGGCATTGATCCAGATCGATGAACATGCCGTAAGCCGCCCTGAAATGACGGGTCTGCCTGATGTGATTGGTAAATTCAGAAGCACATACATAGGGCAACCTGGCTTTAAGCGACCGTGCTCCGCCATCGCTTACCGGTGCCACCTGCCTGATATGGGCGATGGTCTGACGTAGCTGGTAGTCGGGCTGGCGAATGCGCTCCAGGAGTTGTGGCAGCTCTACCGGTTGCAGGGTATCGCGGTCGCTCTGGCGTATGTCGGTGCCCATAAATAGCTTAAGTGTTGCGGTAGCTGTCATAGTTTTATTATCTGTAGTTTTTTGTCTTTTTTTAGTCTAAGATTCACATTCCTGATCATCAGGGGTGGTATTATCAGTAGCCTTGTACTTACGTATGCGCCCGGCAAGTTCCCTGGCCGCCTGCATAATAAGCTCCTGGCGCTGCTGTTTTTTGCCTTGCAGGGTAATGGTTTCCTCCAGATAGTCGGCCATGGCCTGCGACAGGATTCTGCGGGCCGGGGCTTCCAGCCAGTAAGCGCCATTCTCCACACTGAAGAACTCAGCAAAAACCGCCCGCTGCATGGCCAGGTCGATAACCACGTATTCGGCAAAATGGCGGAAAGGCTCAATGGCATCGTACACCAGCACCGGGCGGTTGTACTCATCGCGATGCATTATGCCCAAAAAAGGATCCAGGCCGGCCCGTATCAGGGCCGTTTCTACCTTGCTGTATAAGATACCGTATGCGTAATTGAGCAGGGCATTAAACATATCGAGGGCCGGATGAGCCGAGCGGCCGCTAAACTTAAACATAGCGGGCAAAAGATGGTTTACCACTTTGAAGTAGGCACGCCCTGCCGTACCCTCCAGACCCCGCAAGGTGCCCGCCACCTCCCCTATGGGTAACTGCCGGCAGGAACGATATTTGGCAGCCGTACTGTTTATTTTTTTGATAGCAGCCGCAATTTCGTGCTCATCGGTTGCATCATAGGCCGCAAACGACATTAATACCGCTACCTGATTGTGGCACTTGGCGGTAAGGTTGTCGATAATCCAACCGGTGGCCGCCACACTGGTGGCAAAGGCCAGTTGCTGCTTGCGCAAGCTGGCTATCGATCCGAAACGGTTGCTCCAGATACGGGCATAAGGCTTGCCTGAGCGCTCTGTAAACAGGACATCAATATCATGCTGCACCGCCAGATATACCACCTGGGCCGACAGCGAGGTGGATTTGTTCAACATTATTTCTTTTACCTTGTCGGCCGGCACAGTAGTGCTGTGCTCTTTGTCGGTAAGCTTAAACATGCCGTTTTCTACCGAAAGCCGGGCGCCATATTTCTCTACTTTCAGCTGCATTATCCTTTCTTTTTTTTCAGGCAAGAGTAAAATATCAAAGTGCAGACTATGTGCATTTTAAAAAAAATTCGTTAATATAGGGTGATAATCAACCAGCTAAGCTTATGCCGGCCAGCAAAAGACCATTAGGACGCTACCGCATTATAGACGAATGCCTGAGCAACCATGTGCATGGCCCCTGGCAGCTCGAAGAACTTCGCGAAAAGATTATCGAGAAGCTCGACCTCCATGATCTCTCGGAACGTCAGCTTAAAGAGGATATCCGCAAAATGCGCGATGACCCCGACCTGGCCTACTACGCGCCAATTAAGAACCGAAAAGGTGAAGGTTATTTCTACAGCGATAAAACATACCGGATTACCGAATCCCCGTTGTCACCTGCAGAGTTACGCGCCCTTTGCGAGGCACTCAGTATCATGCAGCAGTTCAAAGGGCTGAAGTTTTTTCAGGGTGCCGAAGGGATTATCCACCGCATAGAGGCCAATCTGGAGCAAAGAGAGTTGCTGGAGGTAGAATTTGACATATTGGACCGCTACGCAGGGCTGGAAAATCTGGAACCGATAAAAAAGGCTATCCACGAGCAAAAGGTAATCAAAATCTATTACCGGGCTTTTTACGAAGAAGCCGAAGTACCGCGTCATGTGCATCCCTATTTGCTCAAAGAATATAACAACCGTTGGTTTTTGTATGGCTATACCGAAGAATACGACAGTGAAGGGGTATATGGACTGGAGCGCATGAGTGTAGCAATTGAGGAAACAGACAAAAAATACCGTAAGCCGGACAAAAAAAAGATAAAAGCCTATTTTCAAGACATAATAGGCGTAACCAACCTGGCCGACCGCAAGGTGGAAAAGGTCATACTAAAGGTAAAGCGCCAACGAGCCAACTACCTGAAAACCAAACCCATACATGTCAGCCAACAACTTACCGGCAGGGAAGATGACGAACACGAATGGTTTTCGTTGCGGGTTAAACCTAATCCGGAATTAATAGCCTGGATATTGAGCTACGGCCCGGATATGCAGGTGGAAGAGCCAGCCTCACTGGCCCGGGAAGTAAAAGATACGCTTACCGCAGCCCTGGAGCAGTACGGCTAAGCGACAAATCCACCGGCCTTCCTGGCACCCATGGTGGTAAGGATTTAAGACTGCAGATTGATGATTGAAGATATTAGATTTTGCCTAAACTCCGTTATTAGACATCTGTACTCAGACTTCAATCATCTCCGCTCCCCCTCAATCCCCTAAAGGGGAGGCCCTGCCCGCTACCGGCCAGCCTGTACGGCAGAAGACGGGCTATTAGCCAAGAGCTACAACCTATGAGCTAAAGATTACATTCCCGCTTCCCCACTTTTGCGCTTCTCCGCATCCTCGCTTTCGCGCCCTTAGCGTTCTTCTTGGCGTCCTTAGCGGTTAAGCTTGCAGACTGCAGATTGATGATTGAAG
>WFNR01000097.1 GCA_015488485.1 Cyclobacteriaceae bacterium
ACAAATATGCTAAACCTGACGGCATTCATCAACATTACGCTGCATTGTTTGTAAATTTGGGTTACGGAAATCAACCTGATAACATAAAGAGAAATGAAACGATCGTTGATTATGAGAGTTACCCTGTTATTTACGATGACATGGCTGTTGGCAAGCGCTGCCAATGCGCAGCAGTTGCTACCTGACGATAAGGTGTTGGTGTTTGAAGAAGAGGAGCATGATTTCGGGCTTATCAAGGAGGTTGACGGGCCGGCCGAATACGAGTTTAAGTTTACCAACAAGGGTACTAAACCGATACGTATTTTGAATGTGAGGGCCTCTTGTGGTTGTACTACTCCTGCCTGGACGCGTGAGCCCGTAGCGCCCGGGCAAGAGGGTTTTATCAAGGCGGTATATAACCCGCTGAATCGCCCAGGCCCTTTTCATAAAACACTCACTATCACTACTGATGCCAGCCAGACCCCGATAATACTGCGCATAAAAGGAGTGGTAGAGCCCAAACCCCGGACAATAGAGGATGATTTTCCGGTGGTATATGGCGGTTTGCGGGTAAAATACCGTGGCTTCAATATGGGTAAGATTTACAATAATGCTCCCACTTCGCGCACTTTTGAAGTGTATAACCAACTGGACAGACCGCTGACTTTCAGTGAAGAATACGAGGCACCGGAATACATCACCGTTAAGTTTGATTCGGCCACCATCGCTCCAAAATCCAAGGGACGTATTATTGTTACGTATGATGGCGCCAAGCGTGATGACCTGGGCTTTATGTCGGATAACATTGTGTTATTTACCGATGAATCGGGCGGTTTGGGGCGTAAGTCTTTTAATGTCTATGCTACCTTGTATGAGTATTTCCCGCCCATGTCGGCTGAAGAAGCTGCCAAGGCCCCGCATTTGGTGATTAACGAGCGCCTGTATGATTTCGGTAAGGTGAAGCAAGGCGACAAGCTAACCAAAACGTTTGTGTTAAAAAATGAGGGGATGAGTCCGCTCGAAATCCGTAAAATCCACTCGAGCTGCCCATGTGTGCAAGCCCGAATGGAGACGATGACCATCGGGCCGGGTAAGAGCGGTGAGTTGCAGGTGGTGTTCGATACCACCGGCAGGCGTGGTATGCAGCAAAAATCGATCACCATTTACTCAAACGACCCGCGAGGCTCGGTGCAGCGAATTACCGTAAAAACGGTAATAGAGGTGCCGGCCAATAACTGATTATTCGGCCAGCTCTTCTTCGTAGTAGCGCAGCAGTTTTTTTACGTCACCGGGATAATGGCTGTAAGTGAGCAGACTGGCATTTCAATTTGCTATACAAGTAGGGACTGCCCTTTATTTCGTCATATCTGGAAGGGTCCAGTTCTTTATGCGACTCAAGGATAGTATAGGCCTTTTGGGCTGTGGCAGGCCGGTAACAGACCGATAGCAACAGGTAAATAGCAATGGCATATTTCATTGCTAAAAATTACGAAAAAAATACCGATAACGATACGTTTTGCCGCAACTATTTAAAGGCCGGAATACCGGTAATCTCATGTCCGAGTATGAGCAGGTGGATGTCGTGCGTACCCTCATAGGTGATTACCGATTCCAGATTGGCCATGTGGCGCATCATCGGGTATTCGCCCGTAATGCCCATACCGCCATGTATTTGCCGGGCTTCACGGCAAATGTTCAGGGCTATTTCTACGTTGTTGCGCTTGGCCATCGATATCTGCGCGGTAGTGGCCGTGCCGGCATCCATCATTTTACCCAGCTTCCAGGCCAGCAACTGTGCTTTGGTAATTTCGGTAAGCATCTCAGCCAGTTTTTTCTGGGTCAATTGGAAAGCCCCGATAGGTTTATCAAACTGGATGCGCTCGAGCGCATATCTGCGGGCTGAGTCGTAACAGTCCATTGCCGCCCCGATAGCACCCCAGGCTATGCCGTAGCGTGCCGAATCGAGGCACATAAGCGGTGCACCCAGGCCCGATTTGCCGGGCAGCAGGTTTTCTTTCGGCACTTTTACGTTGTCAAAAACCAGCTCACCGGTGGCACTGGCGCGCAGCGACCACTTGCCTTTGGTCTCGGGGGTGCTGAAGCCTTCCATACCACGCTCTACAATGAGGCCGTGGATGCGCCCTTCTTCATTCTTGGCCCATACCACAGCTATATCGGCATATGGGGCGTTGGATATCCACATCTTGGCACCGTTGAGCAGGTAGTGGTCGCCCATGTCTTTGAAGTTTGTGACCATACCGGCCGGGTTAGAGCCGTAATCCGGTTCGGTGAGGCCGAAGCAGCCGAGCATCTCTCCTGAAGCCAGTTTGGGCAGGTATTTGCGCTTTTGTTCTTCACTGCCGAAAGTATAAATAGGGTACATTACCAGCGAGCCCTGCACCGATGCGGTAGAACGCATCCCCGAATCGCCCCGTTCAATCTCTTGCATAATTAGGCCATAAGAAATATAATCCATGCCGCCACCCCCGTATTCCTGCGGGATGGTGGGGCCGAAAACGCCCATTTCTCCGAATTTGGGCACAATTTCTTTGGGAAAAGAGGCTTGCTGACACCAGTCTTCGATATATGGGCTTATTTCTTTCTTGACAAAATCACGGATAGAGGTCCTGATCAGTTTGTGTTCTTCGGTCAGCAGGTCGTCCAGGTTATAAAAATCGGGCGATTCGAACAGGTCTTGTTTCATGGCAGCAGTAATCTTTTTGGCGCCCCAAAGGTAGCATTTATCTGCTCATGCCGGCAAAAGAATAAGGTTAAAATATTCACCAATTAGCCTACGATAATACCATTTGGCAGCCTCTTTTCGTTAAATTTACATTTTAAAATGGGGTATGCGCATATTGTCGATCATAATGCTGATAGGTTGTTGTCAGGTAGCGGCTAAGGCTCAGCACCTGGTAAAAACTTATTTTGATGATGCCCCGCAGGTAGTCAAAGAGGAGTACTACGTAAAATCGCCCGAAAATCCGGTGTTGCACGGGTCTTACAAGGCTTTTTATAAAAACGGTCAGCTCAAAACAACCGGCCGGTTTGTCAACAACAAACCGGTGGGTATCTGGCAGTACTATTACGAAAACGGCAAATTGCGGATGAAAGGGGAGGTGATCAATGGTAAAAATGAAGGACCCTGGGAGTATTATTATGAAAACGGCTCGTTGCGTATGACCGGTTCGCTGGTTAATGGCAAAAAAGAAGGTTACTGGAAATTCTATTATCCCAATGAGATGCTCGAGAGCGAGGGTAACTATGAGCAGGGTAAAAAAACAGGTCTGTGGAAGTACTACCACGACTCGGGCATATTGCGGGCCACTGAGGAATTTGCCGGACTTGGGTCTTATTATGAGGAGTTGTACGAATCGGGTATTACCAAGGCCGAAGGGCGGATGTCGCAGGGTAAACGGGACGGCCCCTGGCGGTTTTATTATGAAGATGGCACTTTACGTGCCGAAGGTGCCTATAAAGAAGGGAAGAAAACCGGCCCCTGGCGTTATTACGATGAGTCCGGCCGCCTGCATGCCGAAGGCAGTTATCAGAACGATCAGGCAGTTGGCAATTGGCTCTATTACCATGTAGATGGCTCTATTGCCTCGCAGGGGCAGTTGGTAGATGGAGTGAAAGACGGCCAGTGGAAGATGTTTTACAATGATGGTACCCTGAAAGGAGAGGTGAATTATGATAAAGGCTTTGGCGAATACCGGGAGTATTATAAGAATGGCAACTTAAAAGTAAAAGGCATTATCAGGGACGGTAATCATGAGGGGCACTGGGAGTATTATTATGAAGACGGTAGCCTGGAAGGAGAATGTGACTTTGAGAACGGCCAGGGACAATATACCGGTTACTACAAAGATGGCAGCCTGAAAATGAAGGGGCAATTAAAGAATGAAAAGAAAACCGGTATTTGGGAACTCTATGAAAAAAATGGCGAGCTTACCGGTTACTACAAACCATACCATGAAGAAGGGGAAACTACTTTCTTTTTGGCCGATGAAGTAAAAGAACAGCAGCAACTTACCCAGCAGCGTATTCGCGCCAGTGCCGGTACTTTCAGAAAACGCAAAAAAAAGTTGCGTTATTTTCGCAGCCGCTTTCATGAGTTCAAGGCCTTTATCATAGGCTATAATCCCATAGCCCCTTTACTTAATAGTGTACCAGTGAGCTTCGAATACTACATGCAGGAGCGCCTTGGCTATGAAGTATCTGCACAGTATTTGCGCAACCCGTTTTTCAAAGCCTTTAATACCCTCGATGACGGAGAAATTTTCAGTGAGGGCTTTGCGGTAACACTCCGACAAAAATTTTATCATGAAGACAGCCCCATAGGTCAGCCTTATTTTGCCCATGAAATTAAATACAGCGGTCTGTTTCATAGCACCAATCAACTCGGTCAGCCGGAATTTGGTGTACATGAGCAGAAAGCGGAGTATGGCCTGCTGGTAGGTACCCGTTTTTTTAAAAACGTGAACAGCAGCGGTTTTACAGCCGATGGTTTTGTGGGCTTTGCAGTGGGTTATCGCTGGCATAGCAAAAGCTACCAGAGTGCCGATCCGCTCACCGATCCTTTCCGTTCGCTCAACCTTAATGCTTTTGCCTACTCCATCCGGGTAGGCCTTAATCTGGGTTACGCATTCCGTATCAGGCGCTGATGGGGGTAGTAGAGCTTACATTATTGCCGGCTCAGGCTGCCAACTGGCCGCAAGTGGAACAACTGGCCCGTAGCAAGGCCGGTATGCCTGCCGGTAGGGTCGTTCTGCTCAGGCGCTCGATCGATGCCCGCAAGGCACCCGTGCGGGTGCGCCTGCGGTTGCGGGTTGAAGACCCGCAGCGCCCGCCTGCCGGGCAGGCGTGGCAGCCCGCACAAAAGGCAGTAACCCGTGCTCCCGAGGTGCTTATTGTCGGCTCCGGGCCGGCCGGTTTGTTTGCCGCCATGCGCTTGCTCGAGCTCGGCTACCGGCCGGTAATCCTGGAGCGCGGCAAAGATGTGCGGGCCCGCAGGCGCGACCTGGCCGCTATCAACCGCCAGGGAGTGGTCAACCCCGAGTCGAACTACTGCTTTGGCGAAGGTGGGGCCGGCACTTACTCCGATGGCAAGCTATACACCCGTGCCAAAAAACGCGGCAACGTGCAGCGCATCCTCGAAATCCTGCATTATCATGGTGCCCCGGCAGATATCCTCACCGATGCCCACCCGCATATCGGTACCAACAAGCTGCCCAAAGTGGTGGCAGCTATCAGGGAATATATTGTGGCTATGGGCGGAGTCATCCAATTCAACTGCCGGGTGACCAGCCTGCTGGTGCAGGATGGCGCCATAGCCGGAGTAGCCACTACTACTGGCACTTACAAGGCCCCGGCTGTGATACTGGCTACCGGCCACTCGGCCCGAGATGTGTATGAGTGGCTGCACCGGCACCACTACTCGTTGGTGGCCAAGCCCTTTGCCCTCGGGGTGCGGGTAGAGCACCCGCAGGCGCTGATCGACAGCATCCAGTATCATTGCCCGGTGCGCGACCCCTACTTGCCGGCTGCCGCCTACAGCCTGGTTACGCAGGTGGATTACCACAGGCGCAGCACCGGGGTCTTTTCCTTTTGTATGTGCCCTGGTGGGTTTATCGTGCCGGCCGCCACAGCCCCCGGAGAGGTGGTGGTAAACGGCATGAGCCCCTCGCGCAGAAACTCGCGCTTTGCCAACTCGGGTGTGGTGGTAGCCCTCGATGACCGCGAAATCGGCCGGGCCTATGGCGACAGCCCGCTGCGCTATATGTATTTTCAGCAGGCGCTGGAACAAAAGGCCTTTGCCCTGGGAGGTGCTACCCTGGCGGCACCGGCCCAGCGCCTGGCTGATTTTGTGGACAAAAAAGTATCTTCCACCTTGCCGGAGACCTCCTATCAGCCGGGTGTGCAGCCGGCCGATATGTATGACCTGTTGCCGGCCAATATTGCTTTGAGGTTACGTCAGGCTTTCAAGGTGTTTGGTCGCAAAATGCCGGGTTATCTCACCAATGAGGCTGTTATGCTGGGGGTGGAAAGCCGCACTTCGGCACCGGTACGCCTGCCGCGCCATAAGCATACCTGCGAATATGACGGTATCACAGGCTTGTACCCCTGTGGCGAGGGGGCCGGCTATGCCGGGGGTATTGTGTCGGCTGCTCTTGATGGCGAAAGATGTGCCGAATGGGCTGCGCAACTGTATCGTAGCCAAGGGAAAGTTCGTTAGTTTTGCAGGGCAAATTGCTCATCGATGAAAAAGACCGTGATCGTAGGTGCCACGCCCAATTCCGCCCGCTATGCCTACCTGGCAGCCGAGCGGCTTACGGCTCATAACCATGAAATCGTACCGGTAGGCATCAAAAAAGGCGAGGTCTTCGGTAAGCAGATACTTCCCATCAGGGAGAAACCACCCGTTACAAATGTGGATACCATTACCATGTATATCGGCCCGCGCAACCAGGCCGACTACTACGACTACCTGCTGAGCCTGCAACCTAAACGCATCATTTTTAACCCGGGCACCGAAAACGAGGAGTTTATGCAAATGGCCCGTGAGCGGGGCATAGAAGTAATGACGGCCTGTACATTGGTGCTGTTAAGTATCGGATCTTATTAAGCTATGTCACGCACACTCATTATCATAAGCGGAATTATTTGGCTCTATTGGGCTACAGGCTGCTCCGGCACAGAGGCCGATAAGCTGCGCTTTCTGGAGCGCGGCAATCAGGCCTATGAAAAAAAAGACTATGACAAGGCGTTGTTTTTTTATAAAGAGGCTTTGCTCAAAGACTCAACCTTTGCCGAAGCCTGGAACAACAAAGGGCTGGCGCTCATGCAACTACAACGTTATGATGCAGCAATTGAGGCTTTTAACCAGGCTTTGGCCTACAAGCCCGGCTATGGCGAGGCGCTGCTGAACAATATCAAAGCCAATCTGGCGGTACGTCAGTATTTTGCCGCCCTGGACCTGACCGACCGGTTGGACCGCGTATGGCCGGATTCGGCAATCGTTGCTTTTACCCGGGGGCTGGTATATGTAGATATGGGCATGCCGGATAAAGCATTGCCGGCTTTTCACCGGGCCTTGGCAGCCGATAGCAGCAATGCCGAGATACTGACCAATATTGCCAATATCCACTATCACCGCCAGCGCTACGACAGCGCCCGGTATTATCTGCAAAAATCATTGCAAACGGATGCCGACCTGCCGGAGACCTATAACATTCTGGCCATGGTGAATATGGCCACCGGCAAGCAGCAGGCGGCTCTGGAGGCAATTAAGATGGCCTTGTCGTTTGATGATGACAATGCCTATTATTTAAATAATCTCGGGTACATCTTATTACAGTCGGGCGATTTGGCTGGTGCCGAACAGGCCATTGTGCAAAGTATGAAAATCGACCCGTATAATGCCTGGGTATATCGCAATATGGGCTTGTTGATGTTTGCTCGCCAGGAATACCGGCAGGCGGTGCATTATTTGCGCAAAGCTTACGAGATGGACAAGACCATCGTTGGCCTGCCTGTGGCGCTGGTTCGTGCCCTGCTGGCAGCGGGCAACCGCCAGGCAGCCTGTGACTTGCTGCAGGAGCTGCCGCCCGGGCCGCAGGTAGTAGAATTGCAGAAGAGCTGCCGGTAATCTAGCGATGATGCCAGTCGTCCTCCGCTTCGTCATTACCGGGCGACAGGCCGATGATCTCGTTGGTGGTATCTACACCCAGACCCAGTACGGTACGGTTGGCATAAGCAAAATAGGCTACTACCTGGTTTAATTCCAATATTTCTCCATCAGTCAAACCTTGTTCTCGCAGGGTTTCTATTTGATCTTTGCTTAGCTTATGCGGAGTGCACGTCAGGGTTTTGGCATACTGCATGATGGCCAGTTCGCGGCTGCTGAATACCTCTTCGGGCCGGTCGTTGGTCAGCGCCTTATGTATGGCAGCTGCCCGCTCATCATCGTGCAGACAGCGGGCCATACCGCGAAAATGATGGGCTACACAGTAAGCACAGCCATTGAGCGCGCTTACATAACCGCCCACTGCCTCCAGCAGCCATTTGGCCAGCGTATTGTTGGCATGGTGCAGGGTGTTTTTATAGAGGCTCATATGGCCTTCCAGCGTATGGGGGCGCAGGCTGTGTACCAGCATGATATTATCAATATAGTTGTCAGGCCCTTTGATCCGGTCATAGAGTTTTTTGAGCTTGCCGGTAGCCTCAGAATAAGAAATAATACGTATCCAACTCATTGCGACTTAATTATACTACAATTATACTACCATAACCGCATTGCCTCCGTTCTCATACCTCAACTATTTTTGCACTCCCACAGTTCCCTAAAGGGGATATCCGCTCGCTACCAGCCTACCCGCGGCAGGCGGGCTAAACTCGCATTTCCGCTTAGCGTTCTTTGTGAATCCTTGGCGCTCTGCGGTTAAGATTTCAGACTGCAGATCTGTGGTTGATGATTTTAGATTTTGTTCCACATCCGTCATCTTACCTCAGTTTTCTGTCCTCGGCCCCCGCATCCCCTTGTTCCCCTAAAGGGGATATCCGCTCGCTACCAGCCTACCAGCGGTAAGGCAGGCGAGCTAAACTCGCATTTTCGCTTCTCCGCTTCCCCGCATCTACGCATTTACGCTTAGCGCCCTTCGTGCACTTCTTCGCGCTCTCTGCGTTTAAGATTACAGACTGCAGATCTGTGATTGATGATTTTAGATTTTGTCCGACATCCGTCATCTTACCTCAGTTTTCTGTCCTCGGCCCCCGCACCCCCTTGTTCCCCTAAAGGGGATATCCGCTCGCTACCAGCCTACCCGCGGCAGGCGGGCTAAACTCGCATTTCCGTTTCCCCGCTTTTCGCTCTATGCGGTTAAGATTTAAGATAGCGTATCTGTTATTTAATATTTTAGATATAACCAACATCAACCATCCGACCTCAGCTATCAGTCTTCTGGTCTCAGCCCTCAGTCTTCAGCCATCTGTCACCCCTTACCCAGCATGGCCAGTACTTTTTCCAGGTCTTCGCGGGTATCGATACACACACTTTCATGCTCGGTAACCGCCAGTTTGATGCGGTAGCCGTTTTCCAGCCAGCGCAATTGCTCAAGGGCTTCGGCCTCTTCGAGAGGCGATACCGGCAGCTTGGAGATAGTCGCCAACACATCGCTGCGGTAGGCATAGATGCCTATGTGTTTGTAATAGTCATGGTGCTGCAGCCAGTCGAGCTCACCGGCAGCGCGATAGTAGGGGATGGGTTGCCGGCTGAAATACAGGGCTTCCATTTTGTTGTTAAAAACTGTTTTCACCTCACTCCAGTTAAAAAGCTCATCCTGGGTGGTGATTTTCTTGACCAGCGTGGCCAGTTCCACCTCGCCATCAAGCAGGGCAGCCAGGTCATCAATCTGCTGCGGGTCGATAAACGGCTCATCGCCCTGAATATTGATTACATAGTCATATTCCTCCGCCTGCTTTTGCAGCGCCTCATAGCAGCGGTCGGTGCCGCTGGCATGCTGCTGCCCCGTCAGTACGGCTATGCCGCCAAAGGCCTCTACATGCTCCACTACGCGCTGGTCTTCAGTGGCCACTATCAGGCGACTTAGCTTTTGGCTGCGGCCGGCCTGCTCATATACCCGTTGTAGCATGCTCTTGCCATTGATATCGGCCAGCACCTTGCCGGGGAAGCGGCTTGACTGGTAGCGGGCAGGGATTATACCGATTATTTGCATATTGTTTGCGTTGCTTCAGGCTTCGTGTTTTTTCACCTGCAAAGTAGGGCCATCCTGGTTAATTACCACTACCGCATCGCCTTTTTCCAGGTATTCACCGCGGGTAAAGGCATCATAAATATCTCCGTCTATCATCACCTTGCCGGCCGGGCGCAATACCGTGTAGGCCGTACCGGTTTTACCCATGAGCGATTCCTGGCGTGGTGCGGCTGTATAGCCCGCCTCCTTTTCGAGTGTGCCCGATAGAGCCACACGCTCAAACAACCGTGAATGCGTTAGCTTGACCCCGGCTATGGTAAGCAGCAGCATGGTGCCGAATAGTGCCCCGAAAATAGTAACGGTAGCCTTGAAGATTTCGCCCAGCGGTACCAAGCTGAAGTCAAACACATCGTTGGCCAGCATCACCAGGATTAAAGAGCTGATGGTAAGGATAATACCGCTGATACCTACAACTCCAAACCCTGGAATGGCTACCAGTTCTATGGCAATAAGCACCAAGCCTACCACAAACAGCA
>WFNR01000098.1 GCA_015488485.1 Cyclobacteriaceae bacterium
CTGAGGAGGCAGAAGGGATCACTACTGTAATGGCCATTGACAGCGAAGGCAATACCAGTCAACTGCCGGTAGCTACCGAGCCGGACGAACCGGTAATAGTAGTAAGCGCCAATGAGAGGTTGATAGGCATACCCAAAAATGCCTCCGGACGCACGGATTGTCCTATATTGCAGGAGCCATATTATAGCACGCCCACTACCGACTATTATTTTGCCGATGATTATTACGCTACCCTAAATAATTGCAATATAGGGAACCCACCTCCACCGCCACCGCCATCAGGCGAGCCGTGTAATGGTTGTGACAGGGACTGCAAAAACACCAAGGATGAACTGGTTAAGGTGAAATTTAATAGTATTTCTACCTTACGTAAGGCGGAGCCCTGGTTATATGGGAAGATCGAGTTACAGGCGCTTATAACAATTGGCAATCAATCGCCAAGCGCTTTCTGGGGATTGACCAAGACAAATGTTGGTAAAAGAAAGGACTATAGAACCTGTGATTTTTGGGGCAATTGTACCCCCATCTGGCGCAATATCAATGCTGAAATACTTACCTGGGACCCCAACGAAATTGGTGATAGGATGAAATACTCCTGGTATGAAATTGACAATAATACTGGCACAGTCACCATCAGCGCTACTGTTGGCTTTCCGAATAACAATGTTACGGGCTCTGTAACGTTTAATTTAGGTACACAGAGATATTTTTTAGGAGAATCATACGTTGAATATTGTGACAATGCCGATGGTAATGGCACACTTTATAATACAGGTGATGTTTCATTTTATGTGAAACAAAGGTGAGATTATCTCTTAGTAACACATTAATGGATTCACAATGATGAAATATGTTGTAATAGTTATTTGTGCCATGCCTGCCTTAGGTATGGCACAAATTTCTGCTGTTGGGATAACTGCCGGGGTAAATATAGCCAGCAGTAATGTGTATGCATTTGAAACAGGCGCCTACTTCATAGAATTTGAAAAAATTGGTACCGGAGGCAGGTTTAGTTCTGGCACCAATGTTTATCTGAACTTTGGTGCTTTTTTGGAGCATAATTTACTTAGAAAATACAGTCTGTCACACAGTATTATTTTGCATCAATATTACCCTTCGTATTACATAGTAAATAAGTCTGATGGGGACAGTTTTGGTGAAACCGTTAGCATGTTTGCTGTCACTTATACTGGCCTGATCAGGTTGGTCAATAAAGGGGGTCTAAGGCTTCTGGTAGGCCCGGGTGTTGATATAAACAGCATGTCTGCTACAGAGCCCACCTTTAATGATGGGAATTTAAATGAATTGGTTACTCAGTTACAAGACACTTTTAACCCTGTTGTGTTTTATTTTGCAGGAGAGTTAGGCTACCGTGCCGGTAGGATTGACATTGCTCTTAAATATAATCATAGTTTAAATTCTTTAACAAATTCATTGGCTTATCAAGGCAATAATTACCCAATTCCTACGCGCCAGGCATTTCTGTTTTTTAATATTGGTTTCTTAGTGTTTGATAAATCTTTGCGAAATGAAAAACGAAATTAGATTTACCCTGCTTTTATTAGTTGTTTTTTTAGGCCAGGCGCTTAATGCCTTTGGGCAGGAAGAGTCATTCGAGAACAAAAAGCTAAACGGTTGGCGCACAATGGCCGGCTATTCCTTTTTTGGTGGGGGTGATATTGATGGCCTGACGGTGATGAATGAATATAACCGTTACCTGAACAAACATCTAAAGGTTGCGCCAAATTTTAAATTCAGCTCGGCCAACCGCCTGCACAAATACAAAGCCGGCTTGAACGGTTTGGAAGATGATTTTTTATCCAGGCAGGCAAACATAGTGGAACTTGGCCTGATGGGGTACTACGAATACCTTAATCCCAATAATTCAGGGCTGGAATTGGGCCTGGGATTTTTCTACAGAAACCTGCAACATACCATAATTACAGGGCCTTATACAGCTTATGAATCCACTGAATTGAACCTGGGCTTTAATTCTGCTGGTCAATATTCGGAAAATACCATTGGGTTCAATGTTTCGATAGGTATCATCGTTGCTGTTAATGATCTCATGGAGTTAAATTTTAATGGCCTTGTACAAAGTGATACGGGCGACAATACAGGATATGGTATATTGGCCGGCCTTGCCATCAGGTTTTAGCCAATAAAGTCCGCCATATTTTGCCGGGCTACAACTGCCGCAGCAGGCCGGTCAGGTCGGTATGGCGGGCCAGGGTGGCTCTCACTTCGGCTACGGGTACGCGTTGCTGAGCCATGCTGTCGCGCTCGCGGATGGTTACCGTATCGTCTTCGAGGGTCTGGTGGTCGATGGTAATACAATAGGGCGTGCCGATGGCATCTTGCCTGCGGTACCTGCGGCCGATGGCGTCTTTTTCGTCATATTGCACGTTAAAATCATACTTCAGCCCGGCCATAATCTGGCGGGCTTTCTCCGGCAGGCCGTCTTTTTTCACCAGGGGCAGCACGGCTGCCTGCAGGGGAGCCAGGGCAGGTGGGATGCGTAGTACCACACGCTGCGAACCGCCAGGTAGCGTTTCTTCGCGGTAAGCGGCTGACAGAATAGCCAGAAACATACGATCCAGGCCGATGGAGGTTTCGATTACATAGGGGATATAGCTGCGGTTTTCCTGCGGATCGAAAAACTGCAGCTTTTTGCCCGAATATTTTTCGTGGGCGGCCAGATCGAAATCGGTGCGTGAGTGGATGCCTTCCAGCTCCTTGAAGCCCATAGGGAACTTAAACTCTATATCGGCCGCGGCATTGGCATAATGCGCCAGGTTGATATGGTCGTGAAAGCGGTAGTTTTCTTCGCCCAGCCCGAGTACCTGGTGCCAGCGGTAACGTTTGGCTTTCCACTCTTCATAAAACTGCAGTTCCTCGCCCGGCTTCACAAAATACTGCATCTCCATCTGCTCAAACTCGCGCATGCGGAAGATAAACTGCCGCGCTACGATTTCATTGCGAAAGGCCTTGCCCACCTGGGCGATGCCAAAGGGCAGCTTCATGCGGCCGGTTTTCTGCACATTCAGAAAATTAACAAAAATACCCTGAGCGGTTTCGGGGCGCAGGTAAATGATATTGGCCTCATCGGCTACCGACCCCAACTCGGTGGCAAACATCAGGTTAAACTGGCGTACATCGGTCCAGTTGCGTGAGCCCGACACCGGGCAGGCTATCTCCAGCTCGATAATCAGATCGCGCAGCACCTGCAGGTTGCCCGTACTCAGGGCCTCCTTCATTTTGTTGTGGATGTAGTCGATTTTTTCACGGTAACCCAATACCCGCTGGTTGGTACTGACAAACTGCTCTTCGTCAAAGTCATCGCCAAAACGCTTGGCGGCCTTGGCCACCTCTTTGGCAATTTTTTCTTCCAGTTTGGCTATATGGTCTTCCAGCAGCACATCGGCCCGGTAGCGTTTTTTCGAATCCTTGTTATCGATGAGCGGGTCGTTAAAGGCATCTACATGGCCGGAGGCTTTCCAGGTGGTGGGGTGCATAAAAATAGCCGCATCGATGCCCACGATGTTTTCGTGCAATTGCACCATGGCCTTCCACCAGTACTGGCGTATGTTGTTTTTGAGCTCCACGCCATTCTGGCCGTAGTCGTAGGTGGCGGCCAGGCCGTCATAGATTTCGCTCGAAGGAAAGATAAAGCCATACTCTTTGGCATGGGCTATGATTTTTTTGAGCAGGTTGTTATCGTCTTTTGCCATAATGGCGCAAAGTTAGGTCGCATTATTCACAATAAGTTCAAAAGAACAGGTCAAGTTTTTTTATCATCAGATCGTCAGATGATTACAACAGGACTAATCCCGAAAGGCCAAATCGAGTACCTAAAAAATGGTGAGGCATTCTGCGGCCTGCAAGGCGGAAAATTTTCCGGGTTAGGAAAGAGATGGGTACTGGCGAGGGTTGCCGGTAACAACTAAAAGCCTCAGGGGCGACCGGGCGCCTCGAAACGCAGCGCCACCTGGCGCAGACTTTCTTTGGAGCCCACCATGGTCAGGATATCGCCCTTGCGCAGCCGCGTATAGCCGTGGGTAATGATAAAATTGCCGCCCCGTTTTACCGATAGCACCAGCACATCCGAAGGCAGGCGCAGGTTGCGCAGGCGCAGCCCTACCATGTCGGGGTTGAGCACCTCGATATCCATGGAGTCCTGGTCGCCCTGCATGCCCAGCAGCAGGGATGCTGCCTGCGGTGAGCGTACGAAATGATCGAGCAGGCTTACAATGGCCGTAGCCGGGTCTACTATCAGCGCGCCCAGCTCATGGAATTTGTTGAAATTCTGGCGGTGGTTGAGCCGTACGATCAGGTCTTTGGTGCCGATATGCTCATACACCAGCTCGCATATCTTGTAGTTTTCCTCATCCGACAGCATGGTTACAATCGCTTCGGCCTTCGGGGCTTCGAGCATGTGCAGGGTGTCGAGGTCAAGATGCTCAATCTTACGGATATCCAGATCGGGGTACTCGCTCTCATCTACATCTTTTTTCAGGGTGGCGATTTTCACCAGCCAGCCGTTTTCCATAAGCTGGCGCGCCAGCGCTACCGATTGCGGCTCAAAACCGAAAATAATGGCATCGCGCACTCCGTCAAACTCATGCGGTTCGGCTTTGGTATGGCCTTCGCCCACCTTTTGGATAGCCCATTTAAACAGCGGGGGGCCGACAATCTGGTTGATGACAATAACCGATATGACAATAGTGGAAAACTCCGGCCCCCACTCCGGAAAGGTGGTAGCCACCACAGTAGCCAACCCCAGACCCACCCCGGCCTGGGTGACATAGGGCATCCAGGCCAGGCGGTTGAACAAAGGCGGATCGCCTGCCAGTTTGCCCCCCACCAGTCCGCCAACCATGAGCGACAGCAGGCGCACCGCAAACAAAATGGCGGTAATCAGGGCTACCTCGGTAAGCAGGTTGAGTTCAATGGCGGCCCCCGACAGCACAAAGAAGGCCACATATATGGGGGTACTTACTTTTTCGAGGATACGTAAAAACTCGGTGCGGAAAGGCGTATAGTTGGTTACCATAAAGCTGGCTACAATACATACCAACAGCGGCTCCACACTGTAATGCTGGCCGAATGCCTGATGGGTATAATGCGACAGGCCTTTGTCGAGCAAAAAAACAGCATAACCAGCCAATACCACCAGTAAGGCTTTGATATTTAGTGCCAGGGGCGAGCGCATCAGCCAGGTTAAGAGCTTGCCCAACAGAAGTCCCAGCAAAAAGCTGGCGGTAAGCTCGCCCAGCAATACCAGGGCAAACCGGAAGCTTAGCGAACTGCCTTCAAAAATGGCAATGGAAATCTCCAGGGTAAAAGAAAACAGCAGGATAACGAAAAAATCCTTGAGTACGGTTACGCCCATAGCCGTTTGTACAAAGGGCCCTTTGGCGCGCATTTCGTTGATAATGGCAATGGCCGAGGCCGGGGAGCGGGCTACAAAAATAACCCCGAACAAGCTGGCTATGGCGCCTTTTAGCAAGGGGGGCTTGTCTTGCATAAAAGGAATCAGGCCGGCCAGAAAATAAACCACCACCGAGCTTAGTACAAAAGTCACAATTAGCTGGCTGGCAGTCATCCACTTAATGCTGTTGAGGCGGCTGCGCATCTCGCGCAGGTAGAGCTCGGCACTGGCGGCAAAAGCGATATAAGCCAGGGCTATGTCGTTGATAAAGCTAAGTGGTTTAAGAGCGGCAGCCGGAATCAGATTAAACACAAAGGGGCCGGCCAGAATGCCGGTAACCAGCAAACCGGTAATAACCGGCAGCTTATGCCGCACGAAATACCTGGCAATTACATTGGCGGCAATGGTAATGATACCAAAGCCTCCCAGGTACATAAGTAAAAGCCAGTCTGTTGTCATATTTCAAAACCTGCTTTTTGGTGCAGTAAATCGGAAAACGGGTGATTAAGATAAGCAATATTTTATAAAGCAGGCCGGCTCTGCTGCTTACCAGCGGCAAGCTTTCTTTGTAATCGGCTGATTAACAGCCTATTTTACAGAACAGAAGATTTGCAAATAATTTCCCGGCTACACCTGCTCCAGTGCCTGACCGATATCCCAGATCAGGTCATCGGCATGCTCTACCCCTACCGACAGGCGCACCAGGTTGTCGGTAATACCGATTGCCTGCTTGTCTTCTTCGGCCACATCGGCATGGGTCATGGTTTTGGGGTGCTCGGCCAGCGATTCGGTGCTACCCAGGCTTACGGCCAGCTTGATGAGCTTCAGGCTGTTGAGAAAGCGGAAAGCCTCGGCTTCACCCCCTTTCACCTCAAATGACAGCATGGCTCCCGGTGAGGAATATTGTCTTTTATAAATGTCGTATTGCGGATGGCCCGGTTCCAGCAGGCCCAGGTAGTACACCTGCGCTACCTTGTAGTGTCCGGCCAGAAAGCGGGCCACTTTGGTAGCATTGGCGGCCTGTAGTTCCATACGTGCCTTCAGGGTTTCCAGGCTGCGCATCAGCAACCAGCCGGTCCATGGGCCGGCCATATTGCCGATAAAAGTGCGCAGGCCTTTCACCCGGCCTATCAGCTCTTTGCTACCCAGGCAGGCCCCGGCTATTACATCGCTGTGGCCACCAATATATTTGGTAGCCGAGTAGAGCACAAAATCGGCCCCATGTTGCAACGGGTGCGACCACAGCGGACCCATATAGGTGTTGTCAACCGCTACATATACCGGCTTATCTTCGCTACCCAACTCATCGGCCAACTGGCGCATGGCGGCAATATCTACCAGGGCATTGGTAGGGTTGGCCGGGGTTTCGGTATAAATAAGGGCTACCTTGCCCAGGGCACCCGCCTCCTCTATACGCTGGCGGATTTCCTGATTGCCGGTACCGGCTCTGAAACCGATGTGGTTGATGCCATAGCGCGGCAGCACATGGTTGATGAAATGATCGGTGCCACCATATACCGGGGCGCTGTACACCACATAATCGCCCGGCCGCAGAAACTCCAGCAGCAGGGTGGTTATGGCCGACATGCCGCTTTCAAAAACGGCACAGTCTTCGGCACCGTCCCACAGGGTAAGGCGGTTTTCAAGTATTTCCAGGTCGGGGTTGTTGAGGCGGCTGTAAATCAGCCCCAGTTCTTCATTGGGCTTTTTCTCCCGCAGGCCGTAGGCTACCTCAAAAAAGGCCTTGCCCTCTTCGGCCGATTTAAAGGTAAAGGTGCTGGTTTGGAATATCGGGCATTTGATGGCGCCTTCCGAGAGCTCCGGCTTATAGCCGTATGACATCATCAGGCTTTCGGGATACAGCTTTTTAGTCTGGTCACTCATGATTTTTTCCTACTTAAAAGGGCAGATCGTCATTATCATTTCCGGCCGGCAGGGGGCCTTCTTCGGCCGGAGGCGGGGGCATGTCTTCCGGTGCCGGCCCGGCAGCTTGCTGTTTTTCCAGGCGCCAGGCCTGCAGTGAGTTAAAGTACTTGACATTGCCCTGTGGATCGGTCCATTTGCGGCCGCGCAGGTCAAAATGTACCACTACCTCATCGCCCGGCTGGTAGTCGTTTAGCTGGTCGCAGCGATCCTGCACCATTTCGAATTTGAGAAACTGCGGATATTGTGAGTTGTCAGCGTATTCTATGACAAATTCACGCTTTTTGAAAGTGTCAGTGACGTTTTGCGTATCGAAAATCTCAAGAATTTTCCCGGTTATGTTCATAATTGTCTATGTTTATAGTCTTGTTTCAAAATTAGTAAAAACAACTTTACCTAGAGGTAAAATTGTGCTGTACTTTAATTGGTGTGGTGGCTAAATTTGGAAATTAGAAAAATATCATGTGCAAATGGATATAGAGAATCATGGCCTCTACCCTTCTTTCAACACCCTACGGGTAGGCTTGCGCTATCGCCTGATCAATTTTGGCGAGGTCTTCGAGTTTGAGGTGCTGGAGATTCTCGGTGATGACGAGGCCCTGGTACGCTCGCTCGATACGCTGGAGACTTTCCGGATTAGTGAGCTGATAAAATTTGGCCGTGGGCCGGACTTCGATTTTGTGGAAGTAAAGTAGGTTTGTAAAAAAAATCGAGGTGAAAAGTTATTATACAATTTGGCTAATAATCGGCCTGGCGCTGGGCGGCTGCAGCGAGCAGGTGCTAACTTTTTATAATCAAAGTCTGGCTAATGAGGCTTACCGGAGCTTTACCGTCACGGTTCCGGAAGACACCGAGATGCCGCCCCAGGCTGCGTTACTTGATAAACAACTACGTGACATCATTACCACCGCCCTGCTCAACAAGGGCTTTGCCGAATCGGCCCTGCCCGACCTCTATGTAAGTTATTTCGTCAGCACGCAAACCACTTCCGAAACCACTTCCGGCAGGCCCGGTCCTTATGGCTATCCTTATTCGTATGGTTATGGCTACCCTTATTCGCCCTACGATTATAATACCACTACCCGTGAGTATAAAACGGGGGTGTTGGTAATCGAAATAAAAAATGCAGCCGGCAAGCTGGTATGGCAGGGCAGTAAGGCGTTTAAGGTGCGCAGTAAGGAAACCCTGGCCGCGGTACTGCCAGCCGTATGTCAGGAAATCATGGCGGCTTGTAGCTTGCAAGCAGCTCAATAGCAAAAAAAGTTTGAAGATACTGTTTACCTATGAGATATCTGAAGCATATAGTCAAGCACACTGCCTATCAGCCAAAACCAGTAGATTTTTTTGTTGAATTTGGGGAATGCTTTTGTAACATTTCTCACATAGTTTTTTGTTTATTAACCCTTGAACTATTTTTGATAATTAAAGACTTATAAAATTGCTACTACTTGGCGCCATAGTATCCCTGGTAATCTCTTTCTATTTGTTGGCTGAAATCAGTGATAAATACTTTGTGGTATCTCTTGATAAGATATCACACCGGCTGGGTATGTCGCACGATATGGCCGGGGCTACCCTGATGGCAATCGGCTCCAGTGCCCCCGAGCTTTTTGTGGCGCTTATTGCCGTTTTCAAGCCGGGCGGGCATGCCATGATCGGGGTGGGTACCATTGTGGGGTCGGCCTTGTTCAACCTGCTGGTAATAGTAGGGGTGGTGGGTCTCGTCAAGAAATCGACCCTGACCTGGCAGCCGGTAGTGCGCGACCTGCTGTTTTATATTGTGGCCATTGCTGCGCTGTATTTTGTATTGAAAAACGGCAAGGTGTCCATGCTGGAGTCGGCCATCTTTATTTTATTGTATGGGGTGTATGTGCTGGCCGTTATGTATTGGCGCAGGTGGTTTAGGTATGAGCTTACCGATGAAGATCCGGAAGAAGATGATGATGAGCCTAAAACCGGCCTGATGCGTATCTTCGTGCCTTTCGATATTCTATTGAAATTTATATTCCCGCGGCCCAAGTATTATTTTACCATATTTGCCATTTCCATTCTGTTCATCAGTATGCTGTGCTGGGTGCTGGTAGAAAGCGCCATTATTATTTCGCATACCCTGGAAATCCCCGAAGTGGTAATAGCGCTTACTGTGCTGGCGGTAGGCACCTCGGTGCCTGATATGATGTCATCGGTAATTGTGGCCAAACAGGGGCGTGGTGGTATGGCGGTGAGCAATGGTATCGGTTCCAACATTTTTGATATTTTCGTTGGCCTTGGCTTGCCGTGGCTGATCAAATCGTATTTGGTAGGCAGCGATCTGGTAACCGATAGCACGGGCCTGGAGATATCCATTGCGTTGCTGTTCGGCTCTGTGCTGCTCATGTTATTGGTACTTATGTGGCGTAAGTGGCGCCTGGGTCACGGGCTGGGCTTTTTCCTGATTATGCTATACGTGCTGTATATCATCTACGAAATAGTAAAGCTCTATATCTCCTGACTTTTGCATGTATATTCATAGGTGTTGCATTTTAGGCTCTTGCTTAAAAAGACATTCCGTTTTCGACTTTGCTTAGGGTAGAAGCGGAAATGTGTAAAAACGGGAATGCGGGAATCCGAAATGAGTTGGAGGTTCGTGGCCTCCGTGCCGTAGGCAGGCTCTTGGCTGATAGCGGGGGCTTCCCCTTTAGGGGAGCCAGGGGGTGCGCGGGTGACTGAAGCCTGATGACCGAGGCAGGATGACTGAGGTAAGATAACGGAAGTTGAAAGAATCTAAAATTCTCAATCACAAATCTGCCATCTTATATCCTAACCGCAATGAGCGCAAAGGTGGCCATGCCTTCGGCAGGCAGGCGCTAAGGGCGCAAAAGCGGGAATGTTTTTTAGCTCGTAGCTGTTAGCTAGTAGCGAGCGGGCATCCCCTTCAGGGGAACGAGGGGGCGGGGGGGCAGAAGACTATGGGCTGGAAGCGAAAATGCGGAAATGCGTAGATGCGGGAGTGTGGAATCAGTTGGAGGCTCAAAGCCTAAGCATTGATCCATGAACATGTTCCTGCCTGCCACCATGC
>WFNR01000099.1 GCA_015488485.1 Cyclobacteriaceae bacterium
ACATATATTAATAAATTGAGTTTATCGGGGAATCATATAGAGCCTATTTATGCTTTGCAAGAATATTGGGGTGTAAACTTTTATTTTGATTTTATACATATTTTCACAATGTATAGTAATAATACTTTAATCAATTACAATGGACAACAGATTTATGCAAAATCTAATTTTAATTATTATCATCTTTTTGATGTAAATAGATATATCGGATATGATAGAAATATTAAAAAAATTGTCCTAATTCAAAATGATATTGTTAAAAATCTGTATAATAATAGAATAGGGATAAATAAAGTTTTTTTGAACACTTTTGTATTTACAAATAAAGATAAAAGAATCATTTATTTTATAGATTTAGACAATCCCGAACACCCCCTCTGGCAATCCAACTTAAACCAATTTGGCACATATAGACAGGCAGGAGATGATTTGGCTTATGAGGTAGTACAATTTATTGGTATTTGGCAAGGAAAATTATTGGTTCAGTTAACCAATGCCCGTTTAATCGCTTTAGATATTAACACAGGAGAGCTTTTGCAAGATATAGAAATCAATAAAACAAACCCTTTAACGGAGGCTTTTTATGACCAATACATAAAAATGCACTTGGTAGAAGACAAAATAATATGGCTAAGCAATCAAACTTTATTACACATAGATTTAAATACATTTACTCCGGTAATCGTAAAAGAATACTACAGTTTACCAAAAGAAAAACAATGGCGTTTTATGCATAACACTTTCCATAAGGATAAGATTTATTTTACGGCAGATTATGCCTGGCAATATGTTACCCCCTCATACGTGGGAGTAATGGATGCTACCACCGGAGAGGTATTATGGTCACAGCAATTAGAAAAAACAGGCGGTTTGCCGGAAGCGCCAAAAGTTACTAATGACAAATTGTATATAAGAACAAATAATGGAGTGCTCCACATCTTTGAAAAAGACCCTGCACCAACCTTTTAAAAAACAAAAACAACCACCTTTGTAACACGTGAGCAGATTCTTATAGATGGCAATATCCCCTTTTATGGGCAACTGATAGTTTGTTAATCAATAACAGCCGGCCTACCTGCACAACCAATTGTTTTAGCCCCTTAGAAGATCCTTTTGGGCCTGTCAATGAATTATTCGGCTTAACCTGCCAAAAAGTGTATGTTCTTTGCCAATTTTTTCTCAATTTAGCGGTTCAAATAAAAATTGGTTGCCTTATGATAATGGTTATTATTGTTTATACGCTTTTATTCTTGGCTATTATTTCGCCCTGGGTCTTTCCCAATAGGTTGGTAAGCAAGCACAAGCGCGATCAGGAAGTTTAATAGGGGTGCTAGATTTTTCTGCGGACATTAGCCGGGTGGCCATAGCGTACGGCCATTACTGCCGGGCGGAAGGAGGCCAGCAAGGTGATGACAGTGATCGTCAGGCTGATAGCCGCGAAATCCTGCCAGATCATTTTTACCGGATAGTAGTCCACTACGGCTGTCTTCAGGCCCATGCCCACCAGCCCCACTTCTTGTTGCAGCCAGCATAGTACATATCCGAGTGCCAGTCCGAAAGCCGCTCCGCTAAAGGAGATGATGGCGCCTTCGGAGAGAAAAATCCTACGTACCTGCCGGGCAGTAGCGCCCATGGCAAAAAACATTTCCAGGTCTTTCTTCTTGTCGATAGCCAGCATAGATAGGGCGAAGAAAATATTGATAGCGCTTACGCCTATGATAAAAGTAAAGGTAACAAAGACAAACAGCTTTTCGATTTTTACCGTGCGCAGCATGACGGCATGCTGCTCATCAGCCCCCAGTACCCGGAAGTCGTTGCCTAGTTTGTCTTTAAGATTTTGCAGGGTGTTCTCATCCTGACTGTCGTGCAGGGTTAGCTCCAGGGCGGTCACTTTGTTGTCGTAATGTAGTAGCTCACGGGCAAAGGCCAGCGGCACCAGTACATATTTTTCGTCAAAGGCACGTTCAATAGCGAATACCCCGGCTACACCAAGGGCTTTGCGGCTTAGCGCCCGGTTAGGGTCGAGGCTGCGCGAGCGCAGGTTTTTCGGATAAAATACCTGCAAAGGAATAAACTCATGAGCAGTGGAAATGCCCAGAGCGTATTGTACGCCCTGGCCTACCACGGCCATGGGTCGCTTGCCATCCCACAGTTGCAAATACCCCTCCACCACTTTTTCCGACAACCGGTTTACGGTTAAATAATTGTCGCTTACCCCCTTGATCACCCCTACCATTTCGGCATTATCATATTTCAGGTAGGCGTTATCTTCTATCACCTGCACCACTTCTTTTACCCCCGGCTCGGCCTTGATGAGCGTCAGCAGGCTGTCGGCCACCACAAACGATTTGCCGGATTTTGCCTCAATCTTGATATCCGGATCGAAAGAGCCGTAGAGTGAGCGCAGCAGGTCTTCCAAACCATTGAACACCGACAGGATAACCACCAGTGCCATGGTGGCCATGCCCACCACCAGCATGGAAATAATGGAAATAATATTGATAAAATTCTTCTTGTCTTTCGACCAGAAGTATTTACGGGCGATGAGCAGTGGAAAGTTCAAGGCAGCTTATTCGTTGTCGTCTTCGGCAGGTGGTATATCCAGATTGTCGAGTAGCTCTTCGATGCGGCTGGCTTGCTCCTGAGTGTCATCGGCAAAAAAGCGCAGTTCAGGCACAATACGTACCTGACGCCCGATTTTTTTACCCAGAATACCCCGTATCTGTCGCTTGTATTCCTCCAGCAGTTCCATCACCTCCGGCAGTTTGCCGGCCGGTAGTACACTTACATAAATGCTGGCCACGCTCAGGTCGGGTGATATTTTGGCTCCGGTAAGGGTAACGAAAGCCCCCTGGAAGCTGTCGCGCATTTCTTTCTGAAAGATCTCCGACAGATCGCGCAGGATCAGCCGGGCAAATTGTTGTTGTCTTTTACTAGCCATGAGTGTACCACTTGATAAGCGCTATAAAAATAAAGGATTATCGACTAAATGATGGATGGCCTGCCATTACTTTACCCCGATTGCCAAAGTTTTACGAAGTTTGCCGGTATAAACCCTACGAGTTTGTTCAGTTTTTTCAAAGTCAATAACCCTTACCGACTGGTAGTCGTTTTTCTGCTGGCGCTGGCCTTAAAGCTGCCCTGCCTGCTCAGCGACTGTGCTTATTTCGATATGACACACTGGCTGCTTATTAGCGAGGCCATGGGCAAAGGCATGCTGTACCGCGATATCATCGACCCGCTGGCCCCTCTGGCCGCTATGGTGTATCGGCTGGTTTATCTGGTAGCCGGGCGCTCGGTGGTGACCTTGCACATACTGGGGTTGCTGGTGTTATGTTGGCAGGCGGTTATATTCAACAACATGGCTATCCGCAATAAAGTATATACGCAGAATACCTATCTGCCGGCACTGGTGTATGTGCTGCTGGGCTCGGTGCACTACAGCATGTCGGTTTTTTCACCAGTACAGCTGGGACTTACCTTCGTGCTGCTGGCTTTCGATAAGCTGCTTTCTCATGTGGAGTTCAGGGCCAAGCGCGATGAGCAGATCATGAGCATAGGCTTGCTGCTTGGTCTGGCAACCTTGTTTTATGTGCCATTTATCCTGCTACTCCCTGTAGTGCTGCTTATCCTGGCTTTCTTTACCAGTACTATACCGCGCAGGTATGTGGTACTAACCATCAGCGCCCTGATGCCGCCTGTGCTCACCCTCCTTTACTACTGGCTGCGACAGGACAGCGCCTATTATGTCGTACACCACCTGGTGCAACCGTCCTTGTCGTTTAGCCTGCGCCAGGCAAACCATACTTTGGGGCAGGCCGGGCTGTTTGCCTTGCCTTTGACGCTCTGGCTGCTTGGCTTGCTCACCATGCCCCGGCAGCGCAGACTCAACAACTACCAGCGCAGGCTGGCAGCACTGTTTTTGTTTACCGGTTTGCTTACCCTGCCGCTTTATTTGTTTCTACAGCAGGCCGATACCGTCACTTTACTGCTTTTGTTGCTACCGGTGGCTGCTTTTTCTGCTGTGCATTTGTTTTTTCTGGTCAACCGGCCGGTGGCTGATTGGCTCTACTCGCTGCTTGTCCTCGCAGCCCTGCTATTTGTGCATTTCGACAGCGCTTTCGGGCGTTGGGGCTACCTGCCGCTTATCGAACAAAAGGTGGAGGTAGAGCCGGCTCTGGCCGACCTGTTGCGTGGCAGGCGCATCCTGGTGCTTGGTGACGAGCAGCAGCTCTATGCCTACGGTAGCCTCGGTAGCGGTTTTTATTATTGGCCGGTGGCGGCTTACTGGTTTGCCGACCCGCACGACCCGCAGCGCTTGCTTTACATCAGGCGGCAGATAGAGCGCTTCCGGCCGCAGGTGGTGCTCGATTACACCCACCAGTGGCGCCAGATTAGCGAGCGTATTCCTGCCATCAAACTCACTTATAGGCAGGTACGTCCTTTTGTATGGCTCCGTAAAGAAAACCAACCACTATCTTTGCAACCCAATGAGTGAATTTTATCAGGATTTCAAACTGGGCGTGCTGGGGGGTGGCCAGTTGGGCCGAATGCTTATTCAGCAGGCTATCAACTACAACCTGCATGTAGAGGTGATGGATGCCGACCCGGCTGCTCCGTGCAGCGCTCTTGCCAATGGGTTTACCTGTGCCCCTATCACCGATTATGAGGCCGTGTTGGCTTTTGGCCGCCAGTGCGACCTGGTTACGATAGAAATAGAGAATGTAAATGTAGAAGCCCTGCATCAACTGGCTGCCGAAGGAATACCGGTGTACCCGCAACCAGAGGTTATTGGCCTGATCAGGGATAAGGTAAAACAAAAGCAATTTTACCGCCAGCATGGCATACCCACTGCTCCTTTCCGTGAGGTACAGAACCGCCAGGAGGTGCATGACTGTGGCCTGCCTATGCCCTTTGTCAACAAGCTGGCTACGGCCGGCTATGATGGCCGCGGGGTGCAGGTAATACGCAGCGAGGCAGACCTGTCGCAGGTCTTTGATGCGCCCGGCCTGGTGGAGGAGTTTGTGGATTTTGACAAGGAGATTGCCGTGATCGTAGCCCGCAACCGGGCCGGAGAGATAGCCGTTTTTCCGGTGGTGGAGCTCGAGTTTCATCCACAGCAGAACCTGGTAGAATACCTGAAAATGCCGGCCCGGCTGCCGGCCGCGGTAGAGCTGGCCGCCCGCGAGCTGGCTGTGGAGGTAATCAAAAAACTGGATATGACCGGCCTGCTGGCCGTGGAGATGTTTGTTACCCGCGACCGGCAGGTGCTGGTAAACGAGGTGGCCCCGCGTACCCACAACAGCGGCCACCAGACCATCGAAGCCTGTGCCACCTCGCAGTTCGACCAGCACTTGCGGGCTATCCTCAACCTGCCCCTGGGCGATACCACCCTGCATACCCCGGCCATGATGGTAAACCTGCTGGGTGAGCGCGGTCATACTGGCCCGGCCCGCTACGAAGGCCTCCGTGAGGTACTGGCCCGCCCGGGGGTGCATGTGCACCTGTATGGCAAGGCCGTTACCAAGCCTTATCGTAAGATGGGCCATGTAACCATTACCGGCCGCCATGAGGATAAATTGCAGGAAACAGCGAAATTTGTAAAAGAAACCTTAAAAGTAAAGACATGAGCGCCACCCCACAGGTAAGTATTATTATGGGCAGCAAGTCCGACCTGCCGGTTATGCAGCAGGCAGCCGATTTTCTCAAGCAGATGGCTATTCCCTATGAGATCACCATTGTCTCGGCCCACCGCACCCCGCACCGCATGGTGGCTTTTGCCGAGCAAGCCCGCGGGCGCGGCATCCGGGTAATTATAGCCGGGGCTGGTGGTGCCGCCCACCTGCCCGGCATGGTGGCCTCGCTTACCACCCTGCCGGTAATCGGGGTACCGGTCAAGTCGCGCAACTCGATCGATGGCTGGGACTCGGTGCTCTCCATCCTGCAAATGCCGGGTGGCATACCGGTGGCCACCGTGGCGCTTGACGGGGCCCTGAATGCCGGCATCCTGGCAGCCGAAATAATTGGTGCTTGCGATGAGCAGGTGGCCAACCGCCTGGCCGACTACAAAAAACAGCTAAAGGAGAAAGTAGAAGCAGCCGCCCGCAATATGGAACCCTGACGGGAATTCTTCGTAAAGAAGAAGTAATGAAACGGGCTGCGGGACTATTTGCTATAATCGTTTTACTATTCACAGGCTGCAAGAAGGAGGTAGAGCCTACCATCAAATATGATTTTAAGGTACAGGCCTTTTATGTGGTGCCAACCAACAAAAACACCAGCGAAGACAACATCCTCAGGGTGGCCAGGTCGGTGATAGAGATGCAGCGCTGGTTCCAGACGGCCACCGGAGGTCTAACCTTTGAGTTTGTAAATGACAACGAACTGGTCTATGTGTACTATGCCAAAAAGCCCGACACCTATTATGAAGGCAACTGGTGGGACCTGCTGTTGGAAGAACTGGAACCAACCACCCTGCCGGTAGCCAAGGAAGGCACCATAGCCCTGATTTGGGTAGAGGGGATGACGCAAGTGGATGATAGCGCTACCGCCCGTGGGGGTGTACGTTGTAATGGTAATTGCGGGCTGGCCATTATGCCCATGCATACGCTTATTGCCAATACTTTGCCACCTGCCGATCTGGGATTGCCCTTGCATGAGATGGGTCACGCCCTGGGTCTGGAGCATCCGCTTGCTAAGGAAGACCTGCCCCTGCCGCCCGAAGCCAATGCTATGCTTTACAGTGTAATGAACCAGAGTGATATCCGGGCCGGTGCCAACAATATACAGCATGGTTTGCTTACCTTCGAAAAGGCCACCCTTTCTGCCAATCCTTTTATGAAAGAAATTGTCTTATACAACCAGGACTTTTGGCGTACTATTATTCTCAATTATCCTGTTACCGGTCCGGTGCCGGAGCCGGAAATAATAGCCGAACAGACCGGTGCCCGTACCGTAAAATTCAGCACCAATATAAGCGATGCCCTGCGTTATTACTGGATATTTGGCGATGGTATTACCAGCTACGAGGCCAGTCCGGAGCATGTTTTCGAAGCCGGAGGCCTCTACAACGTTACCCTGATGGTTACCAGCCCGCAGCAGATGGCCGCCCGTACCAGTACTTTTGTGGATGTGCAGTAATTGGGGTTATTCCTGATACTATTTTCAATACAACCCAACTATTCCTTTTCTCTGCCCAAAGCGGTACCTTTGCAGGCTTAAACCCGCTTTATTCATGATAGATTTATAAGGAGTGAAAATATGATCTTTTTAATATCAGATTATCAGGGATTTATAATAGGGTTAATCCTGAATATTCAGGTGAATTTTCCGGGTTAAAAAATACGCAAGTTGGGTACTGCCAGACAACAACAGCTACTTACCGGTGTAGCCTCCGAGCAGGAGCAGGTGGAGGTATATGGTGCCCGTGAGCACAATCTGAAAAATATTGATATTACCTTCCCGCGCCAAAAGCTGGTTGTGCTTACCGGTATCAGCGGCAGTGGCAAGTCATCGCTGGCCTTCGATACCATTTATGCCGAAGGGCAACGCAGGTATATGGAGAGCTTCTCGGCTTATGTGCGCACCTTCATCGGCAACATGGAGCGCCCCGATGTGGACAAGATACTGGGGTTGAGCCCGGTGATAGCCATCGAGCAGAAAACCACTTCGCGCAACCCGCGCTCTACGGTGGGCACGGTTACCGAGGTGTACGATTTTCTGCGCCTGCTCTATGCCCGGGCTGGGGTGGCGGTCTCCTACCTGTCGGGCAAGCCGATGATCCGCCAAACCGAAGAGCAGATACAAACACATATATTGCAGCAGTACGAGGGGCAGAAAATCACCTTGCTGGCACCCCTGGTCAAAGGTCGCAAAGGGCACTACCGCGAGCTTTTTGTGCAGTTACGAAAAAGCGGCTACCTGCGCGTGCGGGTAGATGGCGAGCTGATGGAGATTACCCCCAAGATGCAGCTCGACCGCTACAAAACCCACGATGTAGAGCTGGTGGTGGACAGGCTGCTGGTGCGGCCGGAGGATGCCTACCGCCTGGGGCAATCGATAGCCACCGCCATGCGCCAGGGCAACGGCCTGCTGCTGGTGCTGGACGAGGCCGGTAAGACACGCTATTTCTCCAAAAACCTGATGGACCCCGACACCGGCCTGGCCTATGATGAACCGGCCCCCAACACCTTCTCTTTCAACTCGCCCTATGGTGCCTGCCCACAATGCAACGGCCTCGGGGTGGTAGATGACATCACCCGCGACACCATCATCCCCGATCCGGCCCTGTCGGTAAGCCGGGGTGGCATAGCCCCGTTGGGGCAGTACCGCGATATCTGGATATTTAAAAAGATCGAAGCCATCCTGAAGCGCCAGGGCTACAACATCACCACGCCTATCAACAAGATAGACGATGCCACCATTGACCTGCTGCTCTATGGCGACAGCGATCCGGTGGCAGTGGCCTCCAAAAAATACCCCGGCACCGACTGGCACGTCAGGTTCGAAGGCATCATCAGCTTTATGAAAAAGCAGCAGGACAACGGCACGGCCACCATCAGAAAATGGCTCAAGGATTTTACCATCACCAAGCCTTGCCCCGAGTGTGGGGGCGCCCGCCTCAGGAAAGAGGCCCTGCACTTTTTTATTGCTGATAAAAATATTGCCCAACTGGCACAGATGAGCATCAGCGATTTGCAGCAGTGGTTTGCCGATATCGAGGCGCGCCTCGATGAACGGCAGAACCTTATTGCCGCGGAAATCCTCAAGGAGATTCGCAAGCGGCTGCGCTTCCTCAACGATGTGGGCATCGGTTATCTTACCCTCGACCGCCCCTTGCGCAGCCTGTCGGGTGGCGAGGCGCAGCGTATCCGCCTGGCTACGCAAATCGGCACGCAACTGGTAGGGGTGATGTACATCCTCGATGAGCCCAGCATCGGCCTGCATCAGCGCGACAACCGCAAGCTGATAGCTGCCCTACAGCAACTGCGCGACCTGGGCAATACGGTGCTGGTGGTGGAGCACGACAAAGAGACTATGCTCGAGGCCGATTACATTATTGATATCGGCCCCGGTGCCGGTCGCCATGGCGGCCGCATTGTGGCAGCCGGCCCGCCAGCCGAATTTGTAGCCGGCAACAGCCTGACGGCCGCCTACCTGCGCGGTGAGGAGGCCATCCCCGTGCCGGCCCAGCGCAGGAAGGGCAAGGGGCAGCACATCAGCCTGCGCGGAGCCTCCGGCAACAACTTACAAAATGTGGATGTGGACTTCCCGCTGGGCACCATGATCTGCATTACCGGAGTGTCGGGCAGCGGCAAGTCCACCCTCATTCATGATACCCTCTATCCGGTGATGAGCCAGCGCCTGTATCGCTCGCATCGCCAGCCCCTGCCATACCGGTCTGTCGAAGGACTCGAGCATATCGACAAGGTGATTGAGATTGACCAGGCGCCCATCGGTCGCACACCGCGCTCCAACCCGGCCACCTACATAGGGGTGTTTGCTGATATCCGCAGCCTGTTTACCGGCCTGCCGGAAGCCAAAATAAGGGGCTACAAGCCCGGGCGCTTTTCATTTAATGTAAAAGGCGGCCGTTGTGAAGACTGCGAGGGGGCCGGTATGAAGCTGATCGAGATGGATTTCCTGCCCGATGTGCATGTACACTGCCAAACCTGCAAGGGTAAGCGCTACAACCGTGAGACCCTGGAGATTCGCTACCGCGGCAAATCGATAGCCGATGTGCTGGACATGACGGTGGATGAAGCAGTGGAGTTTTTTGCCAGCCATCCGAAGATTCTGCGCAAGGTAAAAACCCTGCAGGATGTGGGACTGGGCTATATCACCCTTGGGCAGCATGCCACCACCCTGAGTGGTGGGGAAGCACAGCGTGTGAAGCTGGCCAGCGAGCTCAGCAAGAAAGACACCGGTAAAACTTTTTACATTCTGGATGAACCGACCACCGGGCTGCACTTTCAGGATATCCGCCACCTGCTCGATGTGCTTAACAAATTGGTGGACAAGGGCAATACCGTACTCATTATCGAGCACAACCTGGATGTGATTAAGACGGCCGACTACCTGATAGACCTGGGGCCGGAAGGCGGGGCGGCCGGAGGGCGGGTAGTGGCAACCGGCACCCCCGAGCAGGTAGCTAAGTCAGCCGCCAGCCATACGGGCAGGTTCTTACGTGAGGAGCTGGCCGGTTAGGGAAGATTCACTGTCAATATCATTACCTTTGCCGGTAAATGGGCGACTCTCCTTTTATGAAAATACTGGTGCCGGCAGCCTTTGTCATACTGGCCGGCTATAACCTCTATATGGCCAACTGGCTGGAAGGTGCCCTGTATGTATCGGTAGCAGTGGCTTTCCCGCTGATGTGGGCCTTGCGTGCCGGCCGTATCAAGCGGCATCAGGCCTTCTGGAGTGCCCTCTCCTGGCTGCTGATTATCCTGGCGCTATTGCTCTTCCTGGCGGTATTGCAATACGATGCCCTTACCGGCCGCTAAGGCTACCGATTATGTAATGCATGCTGGTTTTATTGGCTAAACTACCGTAATTTGTAGTAAATGAACAAGCAGCGCCTATACTGGCTTTTACAGATATCCGGCTGGACCATTTATGCCGGTATCAATGTACTGGGGGTCAGTGCACAGTCGTCACATTTTACCCCGGTCATGGCCGTACCGGTAGTGGCAGAAGCTTTTTTCTTCTTTTTGATTACCCATTACTATCGTCATTTGGGGAAGAAAAAAGGCTGGCTCTATCAGTCCACCAACCGCCTGGTGCCAAAAGTGCTGGTGAGTATTTTCTTCATGGCAGTGCTGGTTTACATGCTCAGGGTGGGCGTATCGGTTGTGCTACACCTGTACAGCCCGGAGATGCTGCATTGGGTAAACCTGCTGGGCAACATCACCGCCAATATTATTGTGTTGGTTATCTGGTCGTCTATCTATTTTGCCTTTCACTATTTTGAAAAAAACACCCAGTCGCTCAAGTACGAGGTGGCAATGAATGAGATGAAGCTCAACCAGCTAAAATCGCAGGTAAATCCGCACTTTATCTTCAACGCCCTGAATAGCATACGTGCCCTGGTGGATGAAGAGCCGGCCAAAGCAAAAAAGGCCATCAACAACCTGTCCAATATCTTGCGCTCTTCACTGGTGATGGATAAAAAGAAACTGACCTCGCTTAAAGAAGAGCTGGCTACCACCCGCGATTATCTGGCGCTGGAGTCAATTCGCTTTGAAGAGCGCCTGCAAACCGAATTTGATATTCAGCCCGGCACTGAAAATGTACAAGTGCCGCCCATGATGGTGCAAACTCTGGTAGAAAATGGTATTAAACATGGTATTTCGCGCCTCAAGGAAGGCGGCAAGGTTTCGGTAAAAGCGCGTTTGAATAACCATGCTATGTTGCTGGAAATACGTAATAGCGGTCAATACAACCAGCATGGCAGCCTCAATGGTACCGGCCAGGGCCTGCGCAACACGCGCCAGCGTCTGCAATTAATTTTTGGCAAGGCTGCCAGACTGGAAATACAAAATGAAAATGAACACACCGTACTTACCACAGTGCGGGTGCCTTTATATGAAAACGGAAAATTATAAGAGATGAGAGCTTTAGTAATCGATGACGAACGACTGGCACGTAAAGAACTGCTGAAATTGCTGGAAGATTACCCCGAAATAGAAGTGATAGGTGAGGCCGCCAATGCCGAAGAAGCCTATGAGAAGATTAATGAGCTAAAACCGGATTTGCTCTTCCTGGATATCCAGATGCCGGGCAAAACAGGCTTTGAATTGCTGGAAATGCTTGATGCCGTTCCCAAGGTAATCTTTACCACTGCTTATGATGAGTATGCCCTCAAAGCATTTGATGTAAACGCCCTCGATTATCTGCTGAAGCCGGTGCAAATGGACAGGCTTAATGAAACAATAGCCAAGCTGCAGCCTCCGGCACCGAAAGAGGAAACAGAGAAAGAGCCTAAACTGGGTCTGAACGATCAGGTGTTTGTCAAGGATGGCGACAAATGCTGGTTTGTGAAACTGGCCGATATCCGCTATTTCGAATCGGACGGCAACTATATCAAGGTGTTCTTCGATAACGTACGGCCGATGATTCATAAATCGCTAAATGCGCTGGACGAAAAACTGAACGACCGTGATTTCTTCCGCGCCAGTCGCAAGCATATCATCAACCTAAGCTGGGTAGAAACTATCGAGCCGTGGTTTAATGGTGGACTGATGGTAAAACTGCGTGGCGGTGATAAGGTGGAAGTATCGCGCAGGCAGGCAGCCAAGTTTAAGGAGAAGATGAGCCTCTAACGCGGCTGCACCATGCTCACCAGCTCGCGATCCACTTCCCAGTCTTTGGCTATTTCCCGTTTTCAGTGATGTCGTGCCCCGAATAAACGGGAAGGGGGCTTGAAATTAACTTATTGCTCTATGGCGTAGAGCATAAAGAGGGCCTTGCAGGAAAGGCGCCATTAAAGGTCGGGCGATTGTTTAGATGAATGTTAATGAAATCCACTTGTTTGAGTGCCGCAGTGCCTGCGGCACGAGTTTGGATTTCGTTCATGGTCGTAGAGCCCGGACGGTCGCCTTTGCTGCACAGCCTTGATTTTTTTGCCTGCCTAGCCGGCAGGCAGGATTCTTTTTGTATCAAGACAAAAAGAAAAATGTAAAAAGGGATAGAAAAAGATAAAGTTGAAATCCCGAAAACGATCGATGTTTTTTATCGTGGCTGTACCATACTTACCAGCTCACGATCCACTTCCCAGTCTTTGGCTATTTTGAGAATAGCGGCAGCCTCCATTTCGGTAATGTAGCCTTTTTCGCGATTGGCCAGCCAGGTGAGGTTGAGAAACTGCACACGCTTGCTTTTGCTGAGTTTTTTTATTGCCTGGTTCAGGTATTCGCGCGCCCGCTCAAAAGCGGTGATATAGTCGCGTGCTATGAAATCGAAAGCCCATTTTAATTCCTTCTCAGCATCCAGCTCGGCAGCCGACCGGTACAGGATTTTTTCTTCTTCTTCTACCAGACCATGGTAGTGAAAAATTATTGCTTTTAACAGCATCAATATTTTCTTTTCCTCGTTTAACACCGGTGCGGCTCTTCAAGTGATAAATTTAGCCCAAATTATCAGCAAATAAAGTTCAAAATTTAAAATTGTAGCTGTGGGCAGTCAAATTTTAATATAATCTGGCCGCCTATGGTAACCTAACAATAATAAATAGGATATCTCAACCGTCCTGCAAGGCATAAACCACCGGCCGGCTGGGAGCGGCATCCAGGGCGATGGCCGGTACTTGCAGGTTAAGCAAATAAAGTCCGTCCGCCAGCTGGTTGTCTATATAAGCCAATTCGGTAATGGTAGCCCCCTGGCGCAGGTGTCCTGCCGTTTGCCAAAAAGCCTTGTGTGCCGCCAGCTTGCCGCCATCCACTTCTTTATCCACAGAAGGCAGGTCGCAGACCAGGTGGTCGATGCTCCGCTCTGCCAGCAGTTGCAGTGCGGCTGCTGTGAAATAGGGCGGGTTAGTACCCGAGTAGTTTTTACTTAATTTATCTGCTGTATTGGGCCGGGTACGTACCAGCAAGGCTTCTATACCTTCAATAAGCTTTTCGGATAGTTGGTTGTGCTCTATCACTTTATCCGGGCCGTTGTCTATGGGTGTCACGGTGAGCAGTTGGGCTACAAACCAAAACCTGGTTAAGCATTGGTCAATGGTGGCCCCACCGGCTGTAATGTGGCCGTAGCATTCGGTATGCGTGGTGTTGCCATGCGGGCTTAAAGAGAGCAGGTAGTGGTTTACCGCGGCACCGGCTTCGATACTGCCAATAAAATCACCGTTCTCAATGGGCGTCATGGTGGCCAAAGGGCTGTGATAACAGTTTGGGTCGGCCTGTCCGCCCCGCAGCGGAATGGCCAGGCTATGCGGCTGGGCGAGGTCGGCTGTATAGGCTTTGCCTTGCCAGGATAGGGTGATTTTCATAAGTTGTCATCCATCAGTTCCACAATTATTGAGTCGGCCAGCAGCCAGCCGCCTTCGGTAAGCACAAATTTATCGTTTTCTCGTTTTGCCAGTCCTTGTTCTATACAGTGTTTTAGAAAAGAACCATGCTTATCTTCCGTGTCAAGCCCGAACTTATCCCTGATCAGATGCAAGTCTATACCCCTGTCGGTGCGCAGGCCGGTAAGCAGGTATTCATAATACTGCTGTGCTTTGTTCAGATGTTCGGTAGTGGCCGGCACAAGGCCCCGGCTGAGCTGCCGGATGTAAATAGCATTGTTGGCGATATTGGCCTGGCGGCTGCTGCCATTGTACGAATGTGCCCCGGGGCCTGCGCCCAGGTAGGGCGCCCCATGCCAATAGGCCTGGTTGTGCCGGCTACGGTACCCCGGCCGGGCGAAGTTCGATACCTCATAATGCTCAAATCCTGCCTGACCCAGTATGTCGCACATAAGGCGGTACTCCGCCTCGTAGGTGGCTTCGCTTACCGCCTTGAGCCTGCCCTGACGTTGCCAATGCCCCCAGGCGGTGCGCTCCTCTATGGTCAGGGCGTAGCACGACAGGTGCTGTATGGGCAGTGCCAGCGCCTGCTCCAGGTTGCGCTGCCACTGGCGGGTGGTTTGGCCGGGGATGCCATAAATCAGATCGATAGAAATGTTGTCGAAGCCCGCTGCGGCCAGCAGATGTACGGCTTCGATGGCCTGGCGGCCGCTATGGGCACGGTTGAGCAAGGGCAACACGCGGTCGTCAAACGACTGCACCCCCAGACTGATGCGGTTGAACCCCAGCCTGCGCCACATGGCTGCCCGTTCTGCACTTACATCTTCTGGATTGACCTCCAGGGTGATTTCTGCTTCAGCATCCACTGCAAAAAGCGCACGGATTTTGGCCAGCAGCAGGGCCAGTTGCTTATCGGCCAGCAAGCTGGGGGTGCCACCTCCCAGATAGATAGTAGCCACTGGCTCTTGCAGATAAGATTGTCGCAATGCCAGCTCCTGCGTTAGGGCTTGCACCAATTCGGGCAGGCTCTTCAGGGTAGTGCTGAAATGAAAATTGCAATAATGACATGCCTGCCGGCAATAAGGTATGTGCAGATATATTCCCCCCAAAATTTTACCTTTGGTGTAAATGTATAAAAAAGCCGGCATTCTCCTGTTTCTTTGGTTGGTGGTGTCCGATTTGCAGGGGCAGCCACATCCTTACCGCATAGATTTCGTGCCCGATACAGTCGGCTTGTCGCCACTTACCGGCCGGGCCGACAGTGCCGGATTTATATTGCAGGTACAGGATGCTTATCACGATTTGTTGTGGCGCGGCTACCTGCTGGCCAATATCGACAGCCTGCAAATACAGGGTGAGACCTGGCGGGCGCTGATACATGCGGGGCAGCGCTATCGCTGGCAGGCATTGGGGGTTGAAGGGATTCCGGAAGAGTTGCTGAGCAAGGCCGGCTATCGTCAGCACAATTTTGACGGGCGGCTTTTTTCTATAAAAGAATTCAGCCGGTTGGTAGAAAGCTTGTTAACCCTGGCTGCCAACAATGGCCACCCATTTGCCACGCTCAAGCTGGATGGGATTGCTGTGGACAGCAACCGGGTAAGTGCTACGCTGGTCTATCATGCCGGCCCCGAGATTCGCTACGACAGCCTTGTTCTGGTACCGCCAGGCCTGGTAAAACCGACATTTCTGGCGGCCTACCTGCAGGTACGTCCGGGCGACCTGTATCAGCTCAAGACCATTCGTCAGTTACCTGTCAACCTAAGCCGGCTGCCCTATCTCAACCCGGCCGATACTTTTTCCCTTACCTATCGCGATGGCCGGTGTCGTATTACCCTGCCGCTGCAGGCGGTAAAAGCCAATAAGGTGGATGGGCTGATTGGCTTTTTGCCTTCCCCCCAAGCGGACAACAAACTGCTGATAACCGGCTATCTGAACCTGGAGCTACACAATCTGTTTCGCGCGGGCAAGTATTTGCGGCTGGCCTGGCAGCAGTTTAACCGGCAATCGCAAACCCTGCACCTGGCTTACCGGCATCCCAATCTATTTGCCTCTCCCGTAGGCTTGGCGGTCGATTTCAATCTGCTGCGCCAGGACACGGCCTTTTTGCAAACGGCCTTTCACCTGCAGGCCTTTTACCGGCAGCGCTATTGGGAAGTATGGTTCAAAGGTGCTTTTCGCTCATCACGGCCGTTGTCGGCACCGGCCGATTCGCTGACCCTACCTACCATAGCCGATTATAAGCTGCGTCAGGCGGGGGCTGGGCTGGCCTATAGTACCCTTACCGATGCCATTAACCCCACAGGAGGGGCACGGATATTTATGGAAGGATTGGTAGGCAGCAAGCAAATCAACAAAACTGCCGGAGTGGTGGAAGCCGTGTACGATAGTCTGACGCTGCGGCCCCTGCAAACAACCTGGCAAGCAGGCGGGGAGTACAACCTGCGCCTGGGCCGACTGCTGGTGGGGCATGCCGATGCCACGCTGGCGGGTATCTTCAGCAACGAGCGCTTGTTTGTGAATGACCTGCTGCGCCTGGGCGGGCTAAACAACCTGCGCGGCTTCAACGACCTGGAGCTGTACGTATCGGAGTATGCCCTGCTGCGCCTGGAGCTGCGACTGCTCATGGGGAGCGACTCCCGGTTGTTTTTGTTTTACGACCAGGCTTTTACCCGCAACCGGATATATGAGCAAAGCGACAGTCCCCTGGGCTTTGGCGGTGGGTTGGTGCTGAATACCGGGGCCGGTATGCTGCAATTGGTCTATGCCCTTGGGGTTTCCGCCCAACAATCACTATCATTGGCACAATCAAGAATTCATGTAGGTTATGTGGCGCGTTTTTAGCTTTTGGCTTTTGTGGCAGGCAGCCGCCTTCCAGGGGGTGGCACAGCAGCGTGTTTATGACCTGCGGCACGACTGGCAGCAGTATGACCATCAAACAAAAACCTATCGCCCCTTTAGCGGTACAACCCCGGGCGACTCTGTGAGTTTTGTGCTGCCGGGCGATGAATATGCCGATCATTTTTTGGTATTGACACTAGCGCACGAGGCAGCCTTGTTATATAAAGGTCAGCTAATGGCCGAATTGCCCTCCGGCATCAACTACCTGAAGATCGACAGCCTTGTCAGGCAGCTTGACAACCGGCAGCCCATGCTTACGCTGTATGCACCGGCAGGACTTCACGGGCTGGAAACCTACATTAGCCGTCAGCCGGCCCAAACCAGCGTAGTCGTCCACCAACCACCTGTATTCAATAATGCCTATAGCAGCTTTTTTTTTACGGTTCTGCTGATTATTTTGCTGGTATCGGTATTGTTGCGCTGGTCTTTCCCTGATCTGGCCTCCCAATACCTGGCCATAGGCCATACCCTGCGCCCACGCCTGATAAGTGAGCTTATTTATAAGGTGAACCCGCTGGCTCATCCCAATATTCATTACCTTCTGTTTATGTCTTTTATAATGGGCCTTGTATGGATACATGTGCAGTACTTTTTTCCGGGGTGGTGGCCGGCTTTCGGCTGGCAGTTGGCGCATTGGTCATATGCAGCCTTACTGCTGGGTTGGGTAGGGGTGTCACTGGTTTTCTTCTTATTTCTTATTTTGAAATATCTGCTTACCCAGGCTATCGATACTGCGCATAATTGTAAGCTTGCCCATATCCATTTTGCTTCTTTTCTGCGCTTGTGGTTTATCCTTTCGCTATGGCTGCTGTTGCTGGTTGCCATGCAGTTTCTGCATATACTCTGGTTGTCGCCTGTAGCTTTCAACCGGCTGCTGTTGGCAGTGATTATCCTGATCGAAGGGTTGCTCTTTCTTAAACTAACTTTTGCGGCCACACATACGGTTATCTATTTAATTATTTACTTTTGCGCCACAGAAATAGTACCTATGGTATTATTTTTGCAACTTGTTTTAAGGTAAAGACTAAATACAGGGATACCGTGGAAGTAATGAAAGAAGACTTAAAAGAGAGAATGCGTGATGTGAAAAGCATTCTGGTCTCTCAACCCGAACCGAAAAGCGAAAACTCACCTTATTATAAACTGGCTGAAAAGTACAATATCAAAATCGATTTTCGTCCCTTTATAGAAGTACAGCCCATTGATATGAAAGAATTCAGAAAGCAAAAGGTGGACTTTCTGGATCATTCGGCTGTCATTTTTACCAGCCGCAATGCGGTTGACCATTTCTTCTCGATGTGCAAGGAGCTAAAAATCGAGATGCCGGCCGATATGAAATATTTCTGTATATCGGAGCAAACGGCCAATTACCTGCAGAAATATATCGTAGTGCGCAAGCGCAAGATATTTTCCGGCCAGCGTACCGCTGCCGAGTTGATAGAGGTGTTGAAAAAACACCCTGATGAGAAGTATCTGTTCCCTTGTTCCAATATTCGCAAGGATGATATCCCTAACTTCCTGAAAGAAAACAATTACAACTTTACCGAAGTAACGCTTTATAAGACGGTAGCCAGCGACCTTTCCGACCTGGCTGATATCAAATATGATATGATTGCGTTCTTCAGTCCGGCAGGTATTAATTCTCTTTTTATCAACTTTCCCGACTTCAAGCAGGAGAAAACCCGTATCGCCACCTTCGGCCCGGTTACTGCCAAAGCCGCCCGGGAACGTAATCTGTATGTAGATGTGGAAGCGCCTCTGCCGGAAGCCCCGTCTATGACCGGAGCCATTGAAGTGTATATTAAGAAAGTGCGCAATCTATAACCTTCGCTGCGTTTTTCTCGTCTTGCTATTCATATAAACATAGCCATAATTTGTTTTTTAAATGAAATTATGGCTTATCTTTATGTTTTGAACAATAGCTGAAATTACGATGGGTAAACGCCTTATACTTTTTCTTGGCTTACTTCTGGGATACGGCTCACTTGCCTGGGCACAGCAGGATCCGGAGTTTACCCAGTTTATGTTCAACAAGGTATATTACAATCCGGCCTATGCCGGTGTAGAAGGTGTTACCCGCTTTAATTTGCTGATACGCTCCAAGTGGACCGGCTATGCCACCACCTTCGATGGAGCCGGAGGGGCGCCCAACACCCAGGTGCTTACGGTAAGCTCGCCACTTTATAAACTAAGGAGTGGCTTTGCCGCTTATGTGATGAACGACAATCTGGGCAACCTGAACAATCTGGCTATTCAAGGTGCGTACGCTTACCATTTGGCCATCAAAGAGGCTAAGCTGAGCATAGGGGTAAATCTGGGCTTTTTCTCCCAGTCTATTGACTTCAGCAAGTACCGCCCAGCCGATATTAACGACCCGCTTTTGAAAACCGGCAAGGATACCCAGGTGCGCTTCGACATGGGAGCAGGCGTATTTTACCAGGCTCGCAAGTTTTATGTATCGGCCAGCGTCAACCACCTGTTGAGCCCGAGTTTTAATTTCGGTATTGAAAACCTGCGTAACGCTGTACAACCTGTAATGTACGTAATGGGCGGCTATTTTTATGAGTTGTCTTATAACTTAACCCTCACTCCTTCGTTATTGGTGCAATCGGATTTCAAAAAAGCCTTGATTAACATTGGTGCGATTGCTGAACTGAACGAAAAATTCTGGGGAGGCTTGAGTTACAAATATCAGGAATCGGTGGCCGTTATCCTGGGCATGAGTTTACTGAAATCCAAAGCATTGGAGGTTGGCTACGGCTTTGATTACATTGTGCATCAGCAAGATGCCAAGCAGCCCACCTCACACGAGATCAGGTTAAGTTATGTCTTGCCGGTAAGCTCATTTGGAGGAAGAAAAGTGATTCGTACACCTCGATTTAGGCATTAAACGCAGAAAAATTTTGGTTTCTCCAATAATTTCCACAACTTGTGCCCGAATTAAAAAAAATTGACGCTTTATTAAAAAAAATATAAAATTATTGCTGAATTGCGTTATTATTGGGCAATATATTTAATTTGTATTGGTTAATCTATATACGGATTAAACTTGACATGATGAAGATACCATTTGTTTTTAACATGAGAAGGCTGAGTTTAGTAGTGCTAAGCCTGGGATATTTAACAGGCTGCGGTTTGTTTGGCGGTAATAATGAGAGCACCGGAGACTTGACCGGAGTACTCGATCGTCCGGAAGGTTGGGTAATGACTACCCCCTACGGCATGGTGCCTATTCCGGCAGGTACTTTCCACATGGGCCAGGCTGATGAAGATGTGGGCCAGACCCAGATCAACTACAACAAGCAAGTTACCATCGGTGGCTTCTTTATGGATGACACCGAGATCACCAACAATGAATACCGGCAGTTTATCGAGGCTCTGAAAGAGGACTCCTTAAGCTCAGGCACTACCTCTACCGGTATTACCGTAAATGGTCAGGGTACCTGGCCGGTAGATTCGCTGTTGGCCTATTATCCCGATACTACGGTATTTGTAAAAGACTTTTCGCACCACATGGGCGATCCGTTGCAGGAGTACTACTATTCACACCCGGCTTACGACAACTATCCGGTAGTGGGGGTTAGCTGGGTGGCAGCCCAGTATTTCTGCAAGTGGCGTACCGATTATCTCAACGATTATCATATCCGTGAAACAGGCTGGCCGATGCCGGCATTCCGCCTGCCATCGGAGGCCGAGTGGGAATATGCCGCTCGTGGTGGACGTTCGCTGGCCAAGTACCCCTGGGGTAACCCTTATATAAGGAATGCCAAGGGCTGTATGCTGGCCAACTTCAAGCCGGGACGTGGTAACTACTATGATGACGGCTATGCCTATACCAGCCCGGTGGGTGAGTACTTCCCGAACGATTATGGCTTGTATGATATGGCCGGTAATGTAAGTGAGTGGACGCAGGATGCTTTCCATCCGGCATCAGTACCGCTGGTATGGGATTTGAACCCCGAGTACAAAGACCCCAATGAGAAACGTAAAGTGATACGGGGTGGCTCCTGGAAAGATGTGGCCTTCTTCCTTGAAACCGGTACCAGGGCCTTCGAATACCAGGATTCTACCCGTGCATATATAGGATTCAGGTGTGCCATGACACATTTGGGCCGTTCAAGCGGTAGAGAGTTTTAATTATTGAAATTTTGTTTTATATTGTAACCAACTTTAATTAACCATACATTCGTACATTCTTTTGATGAACTAAAATTTCAAAACAATGAGTAAACAAAAAAAGGGAGGCTTTACCGAGCTACTGTTTAAAACAATCATGCCGAAAGTGTACGGCATAGGTGCAGCTGTAGTAATTATAGGAGCTTTGTTCAAAATCCAGCACTTACCCGGAGCAGGTGTAATGCTGGGAATAGGTTTGACAACTGAAGCAATCATCTTCTTCTTAAGTGCCTTTGAGCCGCCTCACAAAGAGCCGGACTGGACCAAGGTTTACCCGGAATTGGCAGATGACTATACCGGCCCGGTAAATAAGCCTGCGGTTCGTTCTGCCGGTGCAGGGGCAGGCGATAGCATATCGCAAAAACTCGATCATATGCTCGAAAGCGCCAAAATAGGGCCGGAGCTTATAGAAAGCCTGGGTAAAGGCATGAAGAGCCTGGCTGAGAATGTGAAGCAGATGAGCAACCTGTCAAGCGCAGCGGTGGCTACCGATGAGTATGCCAAGAATGTGAGCAAGGCCTCGCAGGCGCTTATCGAAATGAATAAATCATATGCCAAGACGGCCAGTGCCATGAGTGAGATGGCCAATGCCTCTACCGATGCCAAGGAGTATCATACTCAGGTACAAAATATCACCAAGAACCTGGGCGCACTGAACTCAGTCTATGAAATGGAGTTGCAGGATGCCAACAGCCATCTTAAAGCCATGAACAAGTTTTATGGTAATGTGGCCAGTGTAATGGAAAGCATGGAAAAAGCCGGTAAGGGCTCGGAAAAATTTGCTGCCGAAATGCAAAAACTTACCACCAACCTTACTTCGCTCAACACTATTTATGGCAGCATGCTTACTGCCATGCGTGGTGGCGGAGGCGGACAAGCCCAACCTTCGCAAGCTTAAATTAACCTAAACTGATTGTTGAATTTAATCTATAAATAGATATGGCAGGAGGTAAAGAGACACCCAGACAGAAAATGATTGGGATGATGTACCTGGTGCTTACCGCACTGCTTGCCCTCCAGGTAAGTAATGCCGTACTCGAGAAGTTCATTTTTATTGATAAATCGCTTCAGCGAATGGCTGAAGACTATGAGCGAAAGAACCGGGAAACCGTTTCCAATATCGAGGCGCAGGTAAACAAACGCAACAACCTACCCGAAGAAGTAGCTATCCTCAACATCGCCAAAGAAGTACGCCAGGAAACTGATAGGGTCATGACTTACATGAAAGACCTTAAAGAAAAAATGGTGGAAATAACCGGTGGCTATGATGAAAATGGTGGTTTGGTAGGTGCCAAGGATTACGATAAGGTAAGTACCATGATGCTGCAACAAGGGCGGGGTAAGGAACTTGAAAAAATGCTTAACGATTATGCCAAGTTTCTGGCTCAAAAGACCGGCAAGAAATATGCCGAGTTGTTCCCGCCTCTGGCACGCGATGCCAAGGATATCCCGGAGTTTGCCAACGATCCTAACCAGAAAGACAAACGTTTTGCGGAGCTGTATTTTGAGAATACACCTACCGCTGCCGGTATGGCTACCATCAGTTATCTGGAAACCGAGGTGCTAAACTACGAGCGTAAGGCTTTGAAAATACTGGCCGATAGTGTGGGAGCCGGTGAGGTTTCATTCGACCAGATATTCCCGCTTATCCGTCCGGAATCCAAGATTGTGGCAGCCGGTGGCAAGTATGTGGCCGAAATGTTTATTGCCGCTTCGTCTTCAGCCTTGAACCCCAAGTTTTATAAAGATGGCAAGGAGATTCCCGTTGAGGAACTGTTGCTGGAAGGGGGCGCCAAGATCAAAAAAGGCAAGGTAGAGTTTGTGGCCACTCCGGGCAAATATGATCCGAAAACCAACCTGGCCCGCAAAACCTATGAAGCGGTAATTGAACTGGAAGGCAAGGCATATAAGCAAAATGTTGAATATTTTGTAGCCAAGCCGACAATACTTATTGCTTCGGCAGCGTTATCAGCCTTGTGGAAGAACTGTGGCAACCAGCTAAACGTACAGGTGCCTTCGTTGGGTAACAACTACAATCCCAGTTTTTCGGCTACCAATGCTACCGTAATACCCGGTGGTAGCAAAGGTGAAATAACCATTATCCCGCAAAAGAGAGGGAAGGTGGTGCTTACTGTAAAAAGTAACGGAACCTTGATAGGCACCAAAACCTTTAAGGTAAAGGATATTCCCAAACCGAGTTATGAGATTGTGATTCCCAAGTCGGCCGGAAATATCGTAGATGGTGTAAGTGCCAAGGCTTTCAGGAGTGTTACCATTAATGCCAAGCCGGAGCCCAGCTTTGCCCAGGATGTACCCAAAGACGCCCGTTACCGCGTGCGTGAGGTTGAGGTAAAACTGATCCGTAATGGTGACCCGCGTAAAAGGCAGGTGTTTAAAAAGAGCAAAATCAGCCTGAGCTCATTTGCCGCAGAGGCCCGTAAAGGAGATATTTACGTATTTACCATTAAACAGGCAGTACGTATTAACTTCCAGAACAAGACTGAAAGGGTACCTGTGAAGAATGAGATTTATAAGGTGTTGGTAGTTAAATAAGTGTAGATTATGACTAGGAAAAGCAGATTCTTCTTACTACTGTTACTGGCAGGACTGACCACACGATTTGCTGTGGCCCAGGAGGGTGTTTCTTATGAAAACCCCAACTCGGTAAGTCCTATACCGTATTATGAGCAGTTGTATAAACAACGTATCTGGTCGAGGGTGGATTTGGAGCAGAAGCAAAACCGTGGCTTCTTCTTCAAAGGCAAGGAAATTACCAAACTGCTTATCGATGCGGTAATGAATGACGAAATTCAAACCGTTTATGATGCCGAAGCCGGTTTGGGAGAACTGGAAAAACCCATGACCAAGGAAGAGTTTGTAAAGCGTTTACAAAAAACGCAGGGTGATGAAGGTGAACCGGAACCGCAGCCTTTGTATGAAGAAGACTGGCCCTATGCCGTTGGCGAGGTAGTTGAATACAATGGGGTTAACTACGAGAGTTTGAAAGACGAAAACCTGGGTAATTATCCCGATACGGCTCCGGACTACTGGAAAGTATGGGAGGGTGAAAAGCCCGAGCCCTTTTTGCCTTCGGAGATTACTATTCTGGAAGTAATGGAAGATGTGATCTTTGATAAGCGCAGGGCCAGGGAATATCGTGATATTCAGTCTATAAAGTTGGTTGTACCTGGTAAATACACCAACGATGGCTCCAACTACTATGTAGCTACTTTTGCCTACAAAGACCTCGAGAAGTTTTTCAGAGAGCACCCGGAGAAAGCCCTGTGGTACAACCAATACAACAGTGCCGAAAACCGCAACCTGGCCGATGCCTTCTTGCTGCACCTTTATCAGGGGCAGTTGTATAAGGTGGAAAACCCGGAAAACCTGACTTTGCAGGATATCTACGGGCAGGATGCCAATGGCAACCCGTCAATCAAGGCCGGTTTGATAGGTGCTGAACAAGTGCGCATGAAAATGCTGGAGCGCGAACACAACCTGTGGTCGTATTAGAAATTTGAAATTTTAGTTTGTCATAAATTAGGCTCTGTCGTCAGATGGAGCCTTTTTTTATGGCCTGCACAATAATAGCTGCCTTTGCTTTGCCTACCACATTGGCCAGTTCTTCCTGTGAGGCCTGTTTTATTTTTTTTACCGACCTGAACGCGGTCAACAGCTTATCGGCAGTATGTGCGCCTATACCCGGAAGCTCCTGGAGTTTGGTGTTGATGGTACTGCTGCGCTTCTGGCGGTGAAAGGTAATGGCAAAACGGTGGGCTTCATCACGAATTCGTTGCAGAAGCTTGAGCGAACTCGATTTTTTAGAGATATGAAGCGGCAGCGGATCGTCCGGCAGATATATTTCTTCCAGTTTTTTGGCGATGCCTATCAGTGGGATCTGACCATAGATGCCAAGCTCTTTGAGTGCCTTCACCGCAGCATTAAGTTGTCCTTTGCCCCCGTCAATTACGATTAAATCTGGTAGATCTGCCTCTTCTTCCAGCAATCTTCTGTACCTGCGGGTTACAATTTCTTGCATTGAAGCAAAATCATCCGGCCCGCTTACGGTTTTGATATTGAATTTACGGTAATCCTGCTTGCTGGGTACACCGTTTTTGAAGCACACCATTGAGGCCACTGGCTGGCTGCCCTGCAGGTTGGAATTGTCAAAGCATTCTATGTGCTCCGGTAGTGTGGTCAGAGAGAGGTCTTTTTGCAACTGCTCCAGAGCATAAAGTTGCTTGGTTTTGGCGGCCTCTGGTTTGCTTTTGTGTTGTTTTTTAAGGCTGTAAGCATTCTTCAGCGACATCTCCACCAGCTTTCGCTTATCGCCTATTTTAGGCACTACCACTGTTATGTTTTCCGGCATCCCCGCTATGCTATAATTACTCAGCAAGGTCATTTTTTCCTGATCGTTCAGGCTTATTAATTGCGGTACTACGGCTGCCAACAGCTCGGGCATGGCCAGGTCAAGTTTATTCTTGAGTGTCTTGGTCAGGCTCTGTATCACAGCTCCCTGGTTTACCAGCATATAGTTGACAAATACCGTATCGCCATCTGTTGTGGCGGTAAGGATGTGCAGGTTGCCCAGGCGTGGGTTGATCACGATGGTTTTGGCGTAGAAGCGTTCAAGCAATTGCAATTTCTCTTTGGCCTGTTGGGCTTCTTCAAAGCGTAGTTCTTTGGCGGCTGCCTGCATTTGTTGTTTGAAATATTCACGCGGTACAGCCAGATTGCCCTTGATAATCTGCACGGCCTGCTCCAGGTCGGCCAGATAAGAGGCCTCCTCTTGCTTGCCAGCACAAGGCCCGCGGCAATTACCGATATGGTATTCAAGGCACACTTTGTACTTGCCGGCTTTGATATTTTTTTCGGACAGATTGTAAGTACATGTCCGCAGGGTATATAGGCGGTGTACCAGTTCCAGCACATTATTCATAGCCACCACGCTGGTATAGGGGCCGTAGTAGGTGCCCTTGTTTTTATTTACTTGCCGGGTGGCGTAGATACGCGGAAAGCGTTCGTTGCTCACACATATAAAGGGAAAAGATTTGTCATCTTTCAGCAAGATGTTATAACGTGGCTGATGGGCCTTGATCAGGTTGTTCTCCAGGAGCAGGGCGTCAAACTCACTGGGAGTTACAATGATTTCTATGTGATTGATTTCGCTGATCAGCTTGCGTGTCTTCAGGCTCTGATTTTGTTTAGCAGTAAAATAACTTTTTACGCGCTTACGCAAATCTTTGGCTTTGCCTACATAAATCAGCTTATTGTGGCTATTGAAAAACTTGTACACCCCGGGTTGATGGGGCAGCAGCCCGGTATCATGTGGGTCTATGGTCATGGCTACATGATATCATCCTCATCGAGGTCAACGCGCAGGGAGTCGAGCTTTTTTTGCAGCAGCGAATCGGCCGGCTGCAGGCCGTACTTGGAGCAGTCAAGGGTAACACTCAGCGGCTTGCGCGGGCGCTCGAATGGCCCACGCTCATAGCCCAGTGAATCATCGGCATATACATCGGTCATGAACTTGGCCCAGATGGGTAAGGCCATATAAGAACCCTGACCGTGACGGATGTTGGGAAAATGTATGGCCCGGTCATCGCCACCTACCCATACGCCTGCTACCAGGTCTTTGGTTACCCCCATAAACCAGCCGTCAGAATAATTTTGGGTGGTGCCGGTTTTGGCGCCAATTTCATTATTGCCATCGGTCAGGTGCCAGCGATAATCGAGGCTGCGGGCGGTGCCGCCCTCTTCTTCTACCGTGCCACGCAGCATATAGAGCATCAGGTAGGCATCTTCTTCGCTCAGGGCTTGCTTTTGTTGCGGTACGAAATTCTGGATGATTTCTCCGTTTTTATCCTCAATGCGGGTGATGTAAAAAGGCTTGGTATAGGTGCCTTTGTTGGCAAAAGCGCTGTAGGCTCCTACCAGTTCATACACCGATACATCGCTTACCCCGAGCGCCAGTGCCAGCACCGGAGCCAGGTCGCTCTCAATACCCAGTGAGCGGGCCTTCTTAACTACATTTTCCGGGCCTATAAGACTCATTATGTAGGCGGTAACGGAGTTTTTGGAGCGTGCCAGGCCCTGCCGCAGGGTGAGTTTCTCACCGGTAAATTTACGGTTGGCATTTTCCGGTGACCAGGTGGGCGGGTCACCACCTGTCTGGTAGGTTCTGCGCTCATCTACTACCTCATAGCATGGGTAGTAGCCGTTTTCAATAGCCGTGGCATATACGATGGGCTTAAAGGTAGAACCCGGCTGGTTCTTACCCTGACGTACATGGTCGTACTTAAAATACTTATGGTTAATACCCCCTACCCAGGCTTTGATATGCCCGGTGTGCGGGTCCATAGCCATAAACCCGGCCTGCAAAAACTTCTTGTAATAGCGCAACGAATCCATCGGGCTCATCACGGTGTCGATCTCCCCTTCCCAGGAGAATACCCGCATCGGCCTGGGGGTGTTCAGGATTATATCGATCGAGTCGGAGTTTTCGCCATACTTTCTTTTCAGTTTGCGGTATCGATCGGTGCGCTTCATTACCATCTCTATAAAGCCGGGTATCTCACGGCCATCTTCATCTACCCAGGGGTTTTTATCACCCCATTCTTCCAGAAAAGTGGTTTGCAGCGAGTCCATCCACCAGGCCATGGCGTTTTCGGCATACTGCTGCAGGTCTTTGTCTATGGTGGTATAGATTTTCAGGCCGGCTTCGAAGAGGTCGATGTTCCTTTCTTTACAGAATTTAATCAGGTCGCGCTTGATTACCTCACGAAAATAGGTAGCCAGACCGGTATTTTGATTTTCTACCTTATAATTACTCAGGTCTATGGGTAGCTGCTTGAGCGAGTCCAGCTCTTCGGGGGTGAGTACACCTGCGCGCCCCAGTTTGGTGAGCACTTCATTGCGCTTGCGGATGGAGTTGTCGTAGTTGAGTACCGGGCTGAAGCGGGTTACACCCTGCAGCAGGCCGATGAGGGTGGCCGACTCCTGGTAGTTTAGTTCCGAAGGCTCTTTGCCAAAAAATGTTTTGGCAGCCGACTTGATGCCGTAGGTATTGCTACCGAAATCCACCGTGTTCAGGTAAAGGGCCAGTATTTCTTTTTTAGTAAAAGTTTTCTCCAGTTTTACGGCAATAATCCACTCTTTGGTTTTGGAGATTATCAGCCGCGGTATCCTGCCCAGCCGGGCGATGGGGCCTTCCATCTCACTGCTACGGGTGGCATAGAGCTTTTTGGCCAACTGCTGGGTAATGGTACTGCCGCCACCGGCCGGGCTGAAGGTGAGGAGCCCTTTCAATACCCGCATATAAGCGATAAAGTCAAGGCCGGAATGGTTGTAATAGCGGTGGTCTTCCGACACTACCAGGGTGGTTTTCAGTTCATCGGAAAGATGGTCGAAGTCCACCTTACTGCGGTTGGTGCGGAAATATTTACCCATTTCTTCGCCATTGGCGTAGTACAGGGTTGACGACAGATCGGTCTCGGGGTTTTCAAGCTGTGCCAGCGAGGGCATGCCGCCAAACAAGCCCATAAAATTATTGCCCACTGCTACGATGTAGAGCGGCAGGCCGATAAAAAAACCGGCAAATATCACCCAAATGGCTATAATCAGCTTCTTCTTCATAAAAACCTTTTACAAAAATCAGAAATGCTCCCGGTAAAACGACAGGTATGCATCAATTTCTTTGGTTTCGTACAGAATGTCAAAATTACTCTTCGAAATCACAAAATAGGGATTCAGGTTGCCGTCAAAAAGTTTTTCGGCTTTGCAGATATCATAAAACAGCAAGGCTGAATCCTTGTCCTTAAACGTTTTTACCACGGTCATGGTTACCTGGTCGTCCAGCTCCAGTATGCTGGTTTGCAGGCCGCTGCTGTCGCTCATGGTGGTGAGCAACTGGTCAAGTTGTTGGCGGATTTTTTGGGCGGTGGCCATGCTGTCGGCCAGTACTACGAACAGAAACTTATCGCTGGTGGTATCGAAGTAGCGGGCCGAACGTAGTTTTACAAGGCTGTTGCGGTAGTTTTTCGAGGCATCGAGTAGCTTTTGTGCATAGTCGTGCAAGCTGTGGTCGGGGTATTGCTCTATAAACTGCTGCAGGGCCATTTGGTAGTCGGCCAGTTCTTTGGTTTTGCCGATAATCAAAATCTGCAACAAGCGCAGGTTGGCCGAGAAGGTTACATCGGGATAGATAGTGAGCAGGGAGTCGATTTGTTGGTAGGCCGAATCGTAATAACCGTTTTCGTATAGCTCGTACAGGCTTTTGTAGGCATTTTGTAGTACGATATTGGCCTGATTGCTGTTTTCTTCATAATCGGGGTTGTCAATCAATTTTGTATAAATAGATTGCGGGTATTTTTCATGCATCAGAGCTACAATTTCATCGGCTGTGCCCGGGGCTTCGTCACGGTAATAGAGGTAGAGCAGGTAGTAGGCTTCCGGCAGGTATTCCGATTCGGGGTATTTTTCTTTCAGGAGCCGAAAGGTGGCAATAGCATTGTCTTTTTCTTCCAGGTCGAAGTAGTAAATTTTGGCCAGCTTGTAGTAGGCATCTTCCAACAGCTTGTTGGCTTTGGCCAACTCCTCGGGTGTTTGCGGTATGGCAGCATACATTTCGCGGGCTTTGTTCATGATGATCTGGTCGCGGCTTAGCTCTTGCTGATCTGCCGTACCGCTTACTTCTTCATCGGCAACTGGCGATTCGTCAGAGCCAGCCTCTATTACCTGCTTTACAGACCTGCGCCAGTGGTCTTCCAGCGGTCGGTTGCCCCAGGTCTGCCTGAACTGCACCCGCCCTGAGCTTACGGCCGAGGGATTGGAAAAATACCAGGTGGTGCCTCCGATACCGGTGGGCTTATCGAGGGTTGCCTGGCGTGCTGCCTGACGTGCTTCTTTCTTTTTGGCCAGTTTTTCGGCTTTTTCTCTTGCTTCTATCTCCTCGGTGGCCTTATTTACAAGCAGGCTCATTACGGTGGCGGAGTCCATGGTAGCCAGGCGTAACAGGCTGTCCTGTAAGGTGATGGTGTTGTATTGCTCTACAAAGTCGGCCAGTACCTCTTGCCGGTGCTTAACAGCGGCATATTGCTCGTAGGTTTGCGGCAGCACACTTACGGCACTATCATAATAGGATTTGGCCAGTTGATAGTTTTTGAGGGTGTCGTAATAAATCTCACCCAGGCTGATATACGACAGGCCTTTTTGCTTGGCATTGTTGAGGCTGTTTTGTACCGAGAGGTTGAATTTTTCAATAGCCTCATCCAGATTTTTCTGCTTGAATTCAAACCGGCCCCACTCGTAGTATATCTTGTCTTTAAACTCAATGTTTTTTTCATCGTTTACCAACTTCTTAAAGTACTTGCGCACCTTTTTCAGGTCTTTGCTGTCGCCCAGTTCGGTCACCTGGGCAATGTTGAGCTTGGCATAGAAGTTAAGCTCGTAAGGAGGATTGCTGTCAATGCACTTTTTGTAATACTCGTAAGCGGCCGAGGCAAAGCCCAACTCCTGATACACCTGCCCGATGATGAAATAATAACGCGCCCGCTCTTTTTTAGGAAACAGCGGGTCGGCCTTCACCAGGTTGCGCACCATATTGTCCATATCGCCCAGTACCTGAAAGTAATAGGCTCTGGTTAGATAAAGCTGTTTGAGGTTTTCCTTGTTTAGTGTTTCATTCTCGAGATAATCCGAAGCTGCTTCGGCATTGGCGTATTCGCCATTTTCGATAAACACACGCATCAGGTTTACCACTGCCTTGTGCCGTGCATCGGGGTCTTCGCTGTTGGTGTTTACATATTTAAAAGTGTTGATGGCATTGGGAAAATCATAGCCGTACATACGGGCCAGACCAATCAGTATATAGCTGTCGTCCACCCATTTGCTGTTTTTGTGGTACTGAATGACAATAGATGCTTTTTTGAGCACATACTCAACATCTTCTGCATAGGTTTGTGCCATGGTAGAATCCAGCGGGGGAAATACCCACAGCACTTTGTCATAGTCGCGCTCCATAGCCTGCCAAATAGCCGCTTCTATTTGCCTGATGCGCTCATTAGCAATAAAATAAGCATTGTAATGGGCCGTTGTATTGTGAAAAAGGACATTCATCGGGGCGCTGCTCTCGGATGAGCAACCCCAGCAGAGGGCCAGCGCCATAAAAACAAGCAACAGGTGCAGGTGTTTTGCCAAGCTTTTGAAAATCAATCGAGTGTTGTTTCTATTTGCAACGCAAAAATCGGATATATAATACAATAATACTTTTTAATCTCTATTTTTGACCGCAAAATGGCCAATCTACAGGCGTGAAAGCAAAAAAAACACTTACCAACTGGCTTACCGAACGCTATCTGCTGATAATTCGCAACGAGGAGAATTTTGCCGAAAAAAGATTCCTGGGTTTTACCTATGCCAAGTTTTTCCTGGTTTCCTTTTTACTGTTTATCGTATTAATGGGGCTAAGCCTGCTTCTTACACGCACTTTGCTGGAGGAGTGGTTCGATCCGGAATACGCGCAAATGCAAACCAACAAAAAACTCGTACAATTGACTATGGAACTGGACTCGCTGTCGGAAGAGGTGCGCAGAAAAGACCAATTTATTGCTCTTTTTAAGGGTTTTTTGACCGGTGAAACCGATTCGGCCCGTATAGATAGCTTCAGGAGGGGGAATTTATCAGCCCGGAATTTTCAGGTTAATCTAACCCCACAACCCATCGATTCGCAGTTTCGCAAGGAATTTGAAGGATTGGCGGCTTCGGAAGAAATTATTGACAATAATGCCGGCTATTCAGAGCTGTATGAAATGTTCTTCTTTTCACCCATATCCGGCCTGATCTCCAGAAAGTACAATTCATCCGAGGGGCACTACGGGGTGGACGTGGTATCGCGCAAGAACGAACCGGTGATGGCGGTGGCCAACGGCACGGTAATTATGTCTTCCTGGACGCAGGATGCCGGCTATGTGCTGGCTATCCAGCACGATGCCAATCTGATTTCAATCTATAAGCATAATGCCGAATTATTGAAAAAAACCGGTAGTTTTGTGGAAGGAGGCGAGGTAGTAGCTATTATTGGCAATACCGGAGAGCTTACCGATGGCCCGCATCTGCACTTTGAGTTGTGGTACAAGGGCTACCCGGTAAACCCGGAAGAGTTTGTGACATTTTAGCAATATTGGAAAAAGTAAAAATCATGTTTAATAAAGACGACAAAAAAGTGACGGAAGAGTTGACCAACTCGAGCAATACTATTGGCAAAGGAACTACGGTAGAAGGCAACATCGAAACCTATGGCAACCTGCGTATCGATGGCAAGGTAATTGGTAACATCATTACCAAATCGAAGCTGGTGCTGGGGCAGACCTCACATGTAGATGGTAACATTCTGGCACAGAATGCCGAAGTTTTTGGCGAGGTGAAGGGCAAGATCGAAGTGTCGGATTTACTTACCCTCAAATCATCATCGGTGATTCATGGCGATATCCTGACCAGTAAGCTGGTGGTGGAAACCGGAGCCAAATTCAATGGCGGCTGTAAAATGGGTAATGTAGTGAAAGAAATAAAACTTGGCGAAAACAACGGACAAGGATCGCAAAACGGCCTCAGACGCGAAGAAGTCAAAGCTTCTTAAAAGCTATGTAAAATATACCGGGCTGGCTTTTCAGATGCTGGGTGTAATTGCTGCCGGAGCCGGAGCCGGTTTTTGGCTGGACAACAAAATGACTAACCGTGTACCGGTATTTACCTTGCTGGGCACGGTTTTTTCTTTGGTCGCTATTGTGGTATATCTGATCAGGCAAGGTGAATAGAAGGATACGGGCGTTGACTGTCTATACCGGTCTGGCAGTGGTCTTGCCGGCTGTTACGTGGGTAGTGCTGAATCTGATGGGCATGCATTGGGATGAGCACATTGTTTATGTTCTCTTTTTTCTCTTATTGCTTTTCCCGGTAGTTAACCTGCTCCATGCATATGGCAGCCGCCAAAGTGGTCGCGAGGCTGTAACCCCCATACTGTTGTCGGTGGTAATTAAATTGCTGGCCAGCAGCATATTTTTGTTTTTTATCTTATATCAGCAACCGGCCCGGCCAGCGCTGGTGGTAATTGTTTTTCTGGCCTACTATGCCATATTTACCATAGCGGAAATTTTGCTGCAAATAGCCGCAGGCAAAGGATAATTTGTCAGGCAAATATTTTTTTTCGCTGAGATACTATCTACATTTGCAGTCGCAAAAGCAAGGCGTTAGATGGTTGACAACTACTTAAGAATTAATACTTTGAAATTCAGAACGATACGAGTATTTTTAGCGCTTAGCCTGATTTTTTCTACCCTCAACACATTACAGGCGGCACCGAGCGAAGGAGGCGAGGATGAGGCTTTCAACCCGGGCGATATGATCATGCATCATATTCTGGATTCACATACCTGGCATTTTTGGGATGGGTTTACCGTGTATCTGCCGGTAATCGTGTACTCCAAGGAGTACGGGCTTGAAATGTTTTCTTCGAAAAACTTTTTTGATGAAAACCACAACACCGTACCATACAAGGGTTACAGGCTGGAGCATGAGCATATTGTGCATGAAAGCGGAGCCAAAATATATGATTTCTCCATCACTAAGAATGTAGCGGCCCTGTTTTTGAATGCCATTTTTATGCTGGTGGTATTTCTCAGCGTAGCCCGGGCCTATAAAAAGCGGCAAAAGCAGGCACCCAAGGGCTTGCAGTCGCTTATGGAGCCCATTATCCTGTATATAAAAGATGAAGTGGTAAAGCCCAATATCGGCAAGGGCTATGAAAAATATGTGCCTTACCTGCTTACCTTGTTTTTCTTTATCTGGTTTGGCAACCTGTGGGGGTTGCTGCCTGGTGCGGCCAACCTTACCGGCAATATAGCCGTAACCGCCACCCTGGCGTTTTTTACCTTTGTTATTACCAATGTAAGCGGCAATGCCAATTATTGGAAGCATATCTTCTGGACACCCGGGGTGCCCTTGCCCTTGCGCCTGATTATTTTGCCGGTGGAACTGATTGGGGTGATCACCAAGCCCATTTCGCTGCTGATACGATTGTTTGTGGCGATTTCGGCCGGTCATATCGTGATTCTGAGCCTGATTGCCATGGCTTTTATCTTTCATAGCTGGGCAGTGGGTATCGGCAGTTCATTGGTATTGGTATTTATAAATTTAATTGAAATTCTGGTGGCTACCATTCAGGCCTATGTGTTTACTATCTTCACATCGGTTTATATCGGTCTGGCTACCGAAGAAGCGCATCATTAAAATTGAATTGTTTGTTTAATCTATAATTATAAAACTATGTTGCTATCTATTTTATTAGACGTAAGCTTAGCAATTATGGGAGCTGGCATCGGTGCCGGACTGGTTGCAATAGGCGCTGGTATTGGTATCGGTCGTATTGGAGGCTCAGCTATGGAGGCGATGGCCCGTCAGCCCGAGGCTGCCGGTAAAATCCAGACCGCCATGCTGATTATTGCTGCATTGGTAGAGGTAATTGCCCTCTTCGGTGTAGTAGTAAACTTCATGATCTCCCTGAAGTAAACTTACAAGAAAATGACTCCGGGCATTAGGCCCGGGGTTTTTTTAAAGAAATTAAACAACTGTAGATAAATGGATTTATTAACACCCGGTATAGGCTTGATTTTCTGGCAGGCGGTAGTATTTCTGCTGCTGGTATTGTTGTTGGGCAAGTTTGCCTGGCGGCCCATTCTAGATTCATTGCGTATCCGTGAAGAATCGATAGAGGAGGCGCTACGTGCTGCCGAAGAAGCCCGTGCCGAAATGGCACGCCTGAAGGCCGACAACGAAAAGCTGATGGCACAGGCACGTGAAGAACGTGATGCCATGCTCAAGGAAGCCACCAAAATGGCCAACCAAATAAAGGAAGAGGCCAAGGAGGAAGCCAAGAAAATCAGTGCCAAAATGATTGAAGATGCCAAAGCGGCCATTGAGGCGGAAAAAGAAGCTGCCCTTAAGGAAGTGAAAAACCAGGTGGCCGAGCTGTCGGTGGAAATAGCCGAGAAGCTGATCCGCAAAACGCTGGGCGACAAAAAAGCGCAGCAAGCGCTGGTAAAAGAATTTTTGGCCGAAGCAAACCTTAACTAATTATGCGCAGTCATCGAGCAGCATCGCGATATGCCAAATCTTTGCTGGTACTGGCCCGGGAACAGGGGGTACTGGAAAAGGTAATGGCCGATATGCAGCTTTTTCTGTCGGCCCTTGACCAGAGCCGGCAGTTGGACCTGGTGCTTAAAAATCCGATCGTCAACAATGACAAGAAGAGCAAGATACTGCATGCCTTGTTCGACAAGCGCATGGATAAACTCACCCTGGCGGCTTTCGATCTGATAACCCGCAAAAACCGCGATAATATTTTGTGTGAAATTGCCGGAGAGTTTATCAAACAGTACAACGATCTGAAAGGATTGCAGGAAGCCGAGGTGATAACCACCATCCCTATAGAGGATGACCTGCGCCAGGAATTTGCCGGCCTGGTAAAGAAAATATCCGGCAAAGAGGCCCGTTTGCGTGAGGTAGTAAATGAAGATATTGTAGGCGGCTTTATCCTGAATGTGGGCGACCGCAGACTTGATAATTCGCTGCGCTCACAGCTAAATAAAATTAAGCGAGAACTAACTAATTGATTTATAATAAAATTAGCAGATAATGAACGATGTAAGACCTGATGAAGTATCGGCCATATTGCGCGAGCAACTCTCAAACGTAAAAACCGAAGCCGAGCTCGAAGAGGTAGGCACCGTATTGCAGATCGGTGACGGAGTGGCCCGTATCTATGGCCTTACCAAAGCCGAATCCGGTGAATTGTTGGAGTTTGAAAACGGTGTGGAAGCGCTGGTGCTTAACCTGGAAGAAGATAATGTAGGAGCTGTGTTGCTGGGGCCTTCCAAAGGTATTCGCGAAGGCGATACGGTAAAGAGGACCAAGCGAATTGCCTCGGTAGATGTGGGTGATGGCCTTTGTGGCCGTGTGGTGAATACCCTGGCGCAGCCTATAGATGGCAAAGGCAAGATAGAAGGCGAGCTCTATGCCATGCCGCTGGAGCGTAAGGCACCGGGGGTTATCTACCGTCAGCCGGTAAACGAGCCCCTGCAAACCGGTATTAAGGCTATCGACTCCATGATACCCATTGGCCGTGGCCAGCGTGAGTTGATAATCGGTGACCGCCAGACCGGTAAAACGGCTGTGGCCATCGATACCATTATCAACCAAAAGGAATTTTACGACAAGGGCGAGCCGGTATATTGTATTTATGTGGCAGTAGGTCAGAAGGCCTCTACCGTGGCCGGTATTGTAGCCCAGCTCGAAAAAGCCGGTGCCATGGACTATACAATAGTAGTGTCGGCTACCGCTTCCGATCCGGCTCCTATGCAGTTTTATGCACCTTTTACCGGAGCTGCTATCGGTGAGTTCTTCCGCGATACGGGTCGTCCGGCACTGGTAATCTATGACGACCTCTCTAAGCAGGCTGTAGCTTACCGCGAGGTGTCGTTGCTACTCAGGCGCCCTCCGGGACGTGAGGCCTACCCGGGTGATGTATTCTACCTGCACTCACGCTTGTTGGAAAGGGCTGCCAAAATCATCGACAACGATGAGATTGCCAAGAAAATGAACGATATACCGCCTTCTATTAAAGATATGGTAAAGGGAGGCGGCTCATTGACAGCCCTGCCGGTAATTGAAACCCAGGCAGGTGATGTGTCGGCATATATTCCTACCAACGTAATTAGTATTACCGATGGTCAGATATTCCTGGAGACCGACCTGTTCAACTCAGGTATCAGGCCGGCTATTAACGTAGGTATATCCGTATCGCGGGTAGGGGGTGCCGCCCAGGTAAAATCGATGAAAAAGGTAGCCGGTACACTCAAACTCGACCAGGCTCAATACCGCGAGCTGGCGGCTTTCGCCAAGTTCGGCTCCGACCTGGATGCCGCCACCTTGCTTACCATTAACCGGGGCACCAAGAACCAGGAAATCCTCAAACAAGCGCAGTATTCGCCTTTCAGAGTGGGCGAGCAGATTGCTTCGATCTTTGCTTCTACCAAAGGCTTTCTGGATAACGTGCCGGTAGAGAAGGTAAAGGATTTTGAGAAGGAGTACCTGATGGTGCTTAATCAAAAGCACAAGGATACCCTGGATGCCCTGAGTGCCGGTAAGTTTGACGATGAACTGACCGATGTGCTGAAAGAAGTGGCCAGCGATGTGGCCAAAGGCTACGAAAGCTAATAAATTGGTGTAATGGCAAACCTGAAAGAAGTAAAGACCCGCATAAACTCGGTAATTTCTACCCAGCAGATTACCAAAGCCATGAAAATGGTGGCAGCTGCCAAGCTACGCAGGGCTCAGGATAGCATCCTGCAAATGCGCCCCTATGCCGCCAAACTGGGCGAGGTGCTGGCCAATGTAAGTGCCGGCCTGGAGCAGGACCAGAATGTGTATGGTGCCCCACGCGAGGTAAACAGGGTGCTGCTGGTAGTTATCAGCTCTGACCGCGGTCTGTGCGGACCTTTCAACTCCAACGTATTTAAACTGGCGGTAGAGCATATTCAGAAAAATTATGCTGCCCATCAGCAGGCCGGTGATCTGCAGATTATGCCGGTTGGCAAAAAATCTTTGGAATTCTTCAGGAAGCGTGGTTATCAGGTAATTGATGAGTATGCCGGCTTGTTTAGCCATTTGTCGTTCGACAATGTTCGCAAGGCAGCCGAATTTATCATGAAAAACTATGCCGAGGGTCAGTTCGATCGGGTAGATCTGGTGTACAACACCTTTAAGAATGTGGCAACCCAAATATTGACAGTGGAGCAATACCTGCCGGTAAAAATAGAGGCTGGTGAAGAAGATATGAACCTCGATTATATATACCAGCCCGACCAGGAAACGCTGATCAAGGAGTTGATTCCCAAGTCGCTTAAGGTGCAGTTTTACAAGGCCATACTGGAATCGAATGCGGCCGAGCATGGTGCCCGTATGACGGCCATGGACAAGGCCACTGAAAATGCCGATGAGTTGCTGCGTGATTTGCGCCTGACCTATAACCAGACCCGCCAGGCAGCCATTACCAAGGAAATACTCGAAATCGTGGCCGGTGCCGAAGCACTGGGCTAACGATTGCGCTGAAATATTATTTGGCCCGTCCTCCTGGACGGGCTTTTTTGTTTTTGCTGTAAATTACAGGCAAATTATCCTTATTTTGTCGGGGGATGAAAGGGCTAATAAAAACATTGCTGACTGCACATTGGCTTAATATGGATACGGCCCTGGGAGCGGTGGCAAGCTGTTATTTTTTTGCTTTCCTTTTGCAGGTGACTTTACCGCCAGTGGTAGCCTTGACTTTGGCACTGGCTGTATTGGCCATTTATAATTTCGATCATTTGATGGATGCCGCTCGTCTGCCGGGGCAAGCGCTTACCACACGCCACCGGTTTTATCAGCGTAGTTTTCGCTGGCTGGTCTATTATCAGGCAGCCTTGATGGCTGTGCTGCTGGGGCTGAGCTTTTTGCTACCGCATGCGGTATTGCGTATTGGGGTGGGCCTGGGTGGTTTGGTGTTAATCTACTTTTTGTTGCTGTTCGGCAGGCGTGCTTCCGGTTTTTTATTCAAAGAGGTGTTTATTGCCGTTGTATTTGTGCTGGGGGCTTTGCTGCCACCCTTGTCGCTGGCTCATGCAGGTGCCTGGCGGATAATCATTTGGCCGGCCGGCCAGTTTATTCTGCTGGCTGTGGCCAATACCTTGCTGTTTGCCTGGTACGACTACGAGGTGGACCGCCAGGAAACACATATTTCCATAGCCCTTACCCTGGGCAGGCAACGCCTGAAAAGGTTGATTCATGGTATTTTGATAGTTTTTCTGATAGCAGGGGTTGCCGCTCCTGTTGATGAGAGGGTATGCGCTTCGGTCATCCTCTGGCTGATGTGGCTGGTGTTTTTACTCATAACGCTTTTCCCGCAAACCTTTGTCCGCCATGAGCGCTTCAGGATTTTCGGTGAGGCGGTCTTTTTGTTACCGGCACTCGTGTGGCTATGCTAAGCAAGGGGTACAATCGGTTGTCGCCTATTTATGACCAACTGGCTGCGCTGGTTTTTGGTGGAAAAATAAGAGCAGCACAACGCCAGCTATTGACATACATACCACCCGCTGCGCAGCTATTAATAGCAGGGGGTGGCAACGGGCTGGTATTGGAAGACCTGGCAGCTATACGTGTACCAGTCGAAAAGATAGTATATGTTGAGGCAGCCGAAAAAATGATAGCACGGGCGCGCCAGCATCAGCCGGCCGGTATGCCGGTAGATTTCTCTTGTGGTGATCTGCTTACCTATACTGCCGGTAACTTTGATGTAGTTCTGGCTCCCTTCTTTTTCAGCCAGTTTACGGTACCACAGGCTGTAGAGATGGCGGGACATCTACGTGGCAGGCTCAAATCCGGAGGGCTGTTGCTGTTTACCGACTTTTATCCGCCCGGGCGTATAGCCGATAAACTGCTGATGCCGGTAATGATGCTGTTCTTCAGGCTTACGCTGGGCATCAGGCACTGGCGGTTTCCGCCTTATGATGAAATCTTTTTGAGTGCTGGCTTTGAGCAGGTTGAGGACTGTATGATCGAGAAAAGCAATATAGGTATCCGGGTGTTCAGGGCCCGTTGATATCATCGGCCAGAAGAACGAGTTCCGCAAATGACGGGTAATAACCATTCTGGCGGGCAAATTCCTCGGCCTTGGCAGTAAGTTGCGGTAAAATCTTATTTGCCTGTGTACGAATATGATCGTAAGCCAGGGCGGTTTCCGGTGCCATGCCTGGCGGCAACTGACGTTCCATACCGGTCCAGGAAGCAATCAAATCATAAAAGTTCTTTAACCGGTACCAGGGCAACAGCCAGCGGATTTTTCGGGTGGCCGGGTCGTTGAGGTTCAGCAAGGCCTGGCGATAGGCAGCCAGTTGCAGATTGTGTGCTTTGAGCTGCGGGCCGCTTAGCTGTAAGGCTACTACCTTCACGGTGTTTTGATAAGTCAGCTCGGCCGCTACGGCTTGTTGGTGCGGGTGGATACCCAGCCGGTTGAGGGGCAGTAGCATGGCGCTGTCGGTTGGGGTAACAAAATCAAACAGGGTTATTTGCCTTCCTTCATAAAAATACTCTAGTGCTTCGGTGGTAAATAAGGTTGCATGATTTGCCGGGTACATTAAGTAGTCATAAGGAAGGGTAAGGGTTTGCGACAACTGGTAGCCATAGCTGGCAGCTTGATGTGCCAGTGTAGGGTTGGCAATAATCTCGGGCAGGTCACTGCGCCAGCGTAGCACCATTCTTCTGCCGGCTGGCTTGGCAAGCAATTGGTCGGCCGGTATGGCGTGTAGCCCGTGGGCGGGTAGGCTGGCAATACAGGCGTTGCTGTCGTTGCCAACAAGTACAATGCCGGTCACCGGGCTTAGAGCTACCGGAATTTTGCTGATACTCAGAAAAGGGTAGGCCAGGTTGCTATCGTCAACAATAAAATCACCCGAATGAATCTGCTCTAAATTCAAGAGATGATTCTCTCTCACTACGCCTTCTTCTATGGTTATTTCCAGTTGCCGGTTGATGACCAGAAATGCTTGTAAGGTATTTATTTCATCCAGGCGTGACACCAGCAAATCCCGGGTCATGTCATTACGCAGGTTCCAAAATACACTTTGTTCTTTCAGGTACTGCTGCCACTGCCAGAGTATCTCCAATACAGGCAGGGCGGGCCGGCTGCCGGTAGCCGCCAGAAAAGTGAGTTGACCTATCCGGCTGTGCAGTTCGGCAAGTTCCCGGCTGTCGGCATCGCTCATTTCCGACTTGATGCTTGCCATGCCCTTATTTACTTCTGCCAATAAGGTGTCATAAAGCAAAGAAACAGAATCGGCCGGCAGGCCTGTAAATGTTGCTTTGATGGCAGGGATAACAGTAGGTAGCGGCTGTGGCTTTTTGTGAGTATGTAAATCAGTACGGGCCAGAAAATTGGCATTGGGTATGCTCAGCAACATATAGATGATTACCAATACGGCTAATCGTGATCCCAGTTTAATCAACAACTTCATACATCCAATGCTAAGCGATAATAAGTGGTGAAAAAATACTTAATAAAATCAAAATACTTCAGAAGATAAGCGATTTTAATTTATGGTTGGCACCACCCTAATTGAACAATACACATAAAGGCTTTCATAAATCTTGGAACTTGGGCGGATATCACGATTTGTATTATATTAATATGCCCGGAATGCTTAATATTTGTAAGTATCACATTATACCAGCAATATACCGCTTGGAAATTTTTCAGCAATATACCGATTATCAGACACTGATTCTGGATGCAATCAGGGAACCGCTTTTCTTTTTGAGTGATGAAAAGCGCATTATGGTATGGAACAAGTCGGCCGAAGAACTGACAGGCGTTGACCGCAAGGAAGTGCTTGGCAAGGATGCCTCTGAGATATTGCAAAATGGCAAGGATGATTTCAAAGCACGGCTGAATGCAGAGCACGCCATTTTGACGTTGGTAAGCATCAGGGGAAATTCATACCGTATTTTACTTGACCCAATCGTACAGGAAGGCAAATTGCTCGGCTACAAGGGAGGAATTTACGACTCTTCGCAAGGTATTCTCAAGGCTTTTCCACGCAAATATCTGGAGGTAGTAATAAGTAAGTCTCCGGTAAGTATATTGGTTTTTGATCGCGAAGGAAAGGTGCTGTATTCCAATCAGGCCATCTATACCAACTGGGGGTTGAATAGGGAGCAACTGGATTTTTTTAATACCAAGTACAATATTTTTCTGGACAAACAACTCCAGAGGCAGGGTATTATGCCAAGCATAAAAAGGGCATTTGACGGTAAGCCTGCTTCCACGCTTTTACGTTATGAAGTGCCACATAATAATGGCGAATTGCAAGTGTATTGGTTGTTGGCGCACCTTTATCCGGTATTGCGCCCTGACGGCCAGGTAGAATTTGTGGTATTACATTTTCTGGATGTTACCGAACAGAAGAATTTGCAGGAAGCATATACCAGCGCCAGCGAATGGATTAAGCTGGCTATCGAAAACAAAGACCTGGGTACCTGGGAATGGCATGTGCAGGAGGGCGTGCTTTATTTCAAAGATGGCAGCCTGGCTTCGCAGCAATTCAATTTATCGTCACCTGATGATCTCACAAGGGCTTCTTTGATGTATCAGGATGATGTGCCGCCTTTGATTGAGAAGCTGACCGATCTGGTAGAGGGTAGAACCCAAATAGTGGAGGCGGAGTTTCGTGCCCGTGATGACGATGGCAACTGGCCCTGGTTTATGGCCCGTGGCAGGGTGGTAAAAAGTGACGAAACCGGCCGCCCTTTGCGGGTGGCAGGCATTCATGTCAATATTGATGAGCGCAAACAGATTGAACAACGCATCAAGGAAAGTGAAGCCAAGTTTAAGGATTTGGTTGATAATGCCCCGATCGGGATTGGTATAATAGCTGATGAGAAGTTGGCCTTTGTCAATAAAAAACTGGCAGAAATGGGCGAGGTGGAAGATCGAAGTCAGGTGCTGGGGGTGAATGTACGGGCTTTTATTCCTGATGAGGAGCGCTATAAAATTTTTATGGAGCGCTACCGCATGGTAACAGAGCGTGGTGAAAAGGCGCCTTTGTACACAACACAACTAAAAACCGTAAAAGGCAACATTTTTGATGTGGAGGTGTTGTCGATTCCTACTATACATGAAGGCAAGCGGGCCATGCAGGTGCTGATGCTTGATATTACCGAGCGGAAAAAGACCCTGCAGGAGCTAGCCCGTAGCCGTGAGTTGCACATGCAGTTGTTTGCCAATGCACCTATGGGTATTGTGTTGCTCGATGAGCAGTTTAATGTAAATAATATAAACAAAGGATTTGAAAAACTCTTCGGCTACAAACTGGATGAGATCAAAGGGAAGTCACTGATGGATTTTATTGTGCCTCCGGAGTTGGCTGAAGAAGCTGAGCGGCTGAATGATATTACCCTGAAAGACAACATCGAATATTTTGAGTCTTACCGCCTTAATAAAAAGAAAGAAAAAATCCCGGTTCTTATTTACGCCCTGCCGGTAAAAGAGGGAGGACAGCATTTTGGCATTTATGGTATTTATATTGATATAAGTAAACGTGTACAGGCTGAAGAGGAACTGAAGACCAGAAATCTTGAGCTGGATAATTTCGTGTATAAAGTGTCGCACGATTTGCGGGCCCCGCTGGCCTCGGTGTTGGGCTTGATAAACCTGTCGCGCCTGGAACAGGATAATCCTTCGCTTGACTATATTGAATTGATTGAGATTCAGATATATAAACTTGACAACTTTATCAGAGATGTGCTGAGCCACTCCAAGAACCTGAAAATGTCATTGTCGGTTGGCCGGATTGATTTTCAGCAAATTGTTGATCAGTGTTTTAAGGACCTCAATTATTTGCCGGGAGCCAGTGAGGTAGAAGTGGAAGTCGATATTAATGTGCAGGACTTCTATAGCGACCGCTGGCGTATCAGTGAGATTTTCCGCAATCTGATTGGTAATGCCATCAAGTACCGCAACCCCGAGGCCGAGCCCAGCCGCATAGCCATTAAGATAGAAAAGTCGAAGAACAATTGCCTGATAACCATTGCCGACAATGGCCTTGGTATTAACAAGGAGAGCCTGCCACATATAATGAAGATGTTCTACCGGGCTTCAGAGAAGGCCACCGGTTCAGGTATAGGGTTGTATATTGTCCAGAAGGCGGTAGAAATTATCAAGGGTCGTGTTGAGGTAACCAGCAAACCGGGTGAAGGCACCACTTTTACGCTTACCTTGCCATCGCTGGAGCACTTGCGTGGGGTAGACGGGGAGGTGGTTTGTTAAAATGCCGTAGTTTGTTTTACATCAGGCGGATAGGCTGTACCTTAGCAGGCTGAAACTGAGAGACTAATACGGCAAAATTGGGCGAGCGAGAAAAAACCAGTTTTTTTATCAGAAATTTATTGCGCGGGTTGGCCTGGCTGCTGGTGCTGGTGGGTTTGTTTATTCTATTTAATCACTATGTGGATGTAGAATCGTCAGAGTTTTTGCATGCTATCGGCAACCGCCCCGGGCCGGTTTTCACCATTTATTTTTTATCCGAAATAATTATCGGCATCATACCCCCGGAGATGTTCATGGTGTGGTCGCTAAAGTTTGCCGAAGGGCGCAATTACATAATGGATGTGGCCTTGCTGGCGGTGATCTCCTATGCTGCCGGTGTAGCCACCTACTTTTTTGGGCGCTATTTTCATCATACCCTTATCTACCGCTATCTGCGCAGGTACTATCTGCGTAAGCTGGAGGACAAATTCTACCGTTTCGGGGGTTTTTTGTTGTTTGTAGCAGCCGTTACGCCATTACCTTATTCGGGCGTATGTATGCTTATGGGGTCGGTGCACTACCCGAAATCAAAATTTTTTCTTATTACCCTTAGTCGTTTCTTGCGTTTTGCCGTCTATGGCTACATTATGTGGCGTGCCAGCCTGCTGTAAGGGGGCTATTGATAGAGAGCCGCCAGCTTGCTTACTACCGTATCTATTTCTTCGAGGCTGTTGTATCTACTGAATGAGAAGCGGATTACGGCCTGGTCTTCCGGCACTTTCAGGGCGGCCATCACATGCGAGGGTTCCTGCGCTCCGCTGGCGCAGGCGCTGCCTGCCGATACCGCTATGCCGGCCATGTCGAGCTTAAACAGCAGCATATCGTTGGCCGGATGGGGCGGCAAGCTCACACTCAGAATATGACAAGCACTGGCTTCCGGTAGTGATGAGGTGCCGTTGGTTTTGATACCTGGGATAACCTTTTGCAGTTCGTTTAGCAAATGGGCTTTCAGTCGGCTTATATGCGCTTTATCAGTCTGCATATTGTCATGGCAGGTCTGTAGGGCGGTCGCCATGCCAGCAATAGCTGCCGGATTTTCCGTGCCCGGTCGCAGGCTGCGTTCCTGGCTGCCACCATGCAGCAATGGTTGCAGTTTAATGTCCTGTCGCAGGTAAAGAAAGCCCGCTCCCTTGGGGCCGTGAAGCTTGTGGGCACTGGCTGCCAGGCCGGCCAGGTGCCACTTTTGGGGTGATAAGACATAATGGCCGGCAGTTTGTACAGCATCGGTGAAAAACAAAGCATTATGCTGCTGGCATATTGCCCCTACTTCCTCAATGGGCAGCAGATTGCCGGTTTCGTTGTTGGCATGCATCAGGGCTACCAGGGTTCCGGGTTGGTCTGCCAGCCATTCCTCCAACCGGGTCAGATCGGGCTGGCCGAGGGCATTGTGTGGCAGCCAGCGTACACTGGTGCCGGTGGTTTGTTCCAGGTATTGCAGTGTTTTGAGCACAGCCGGATGCTCCAGTGGAGAGCTGATAATGACCGGCACCTGATGTGCCATACCCTGTAAGAAAAGGTTAATGGCCTCGGTGCCTCCCGAAGTGAAAATAATTTCGGTGGCTTTTACTCCCAGCAAGGCGGCTATCTGCTTGCGAGCCTGCTCGATACCGCTGCGTGCCTTGCGGCCGGTAGCATGTGTGGATGAAGGGTTGCCATAAATATCTTCCAAATAGGGCAGCATGGCGGCCCGGGCTTCCGGTGCCAATGGCGTGGTGGCGGCATTGTCAAGGTAGATCTGCATGGCAGGCCTATTTACCGGCAGTTAGTTCTTGTATCTGGCTTATCGCTTTGTCGGCCAGGTCGTGGGCGGCTTGCTCTGAGGCAGCTTCTGTATAAACGCGTATAATCGGCTCGGTATTGGATTTGCGTAGGTGTATCCACCCGTCAGCCAGGTCAATTTTCAGTCCGTCAATCGTATTGCGTTGCGCATGGGCATAAAGAGTTGCCATTTGTTGCAGGATGGCATCCACATCTATAGCGGGGGTCAGAGCTATTTTTTTCTTGGCCATAAAATAGGCCGGATAGGTGGCACGCAGGTCGGAGGCTGTGGTTTGTTGCCTGGCCAAATGGCTCAGAAACAGGGCAATGCCTACCAGTGCATCGCGGCCGTAGTGCAGGGCCGGAAAGATAATGCCGCCATTGCCCTCTCCGCCAATCACCGCCTGGGTGGCTTTCATCTTTTCTACCACGTTTACCTCACCTACGGCAGCCGCCTGGTATTGCCCCCCGTACTTTTCGGTGATGTCGCGCAGAGCGCGGGTAGAAGACAGGTTCGACACTGTATTGCCCGGTTGTCTGCTCAACAGGTAGTCGGCCACTGCCACCAGGGTATATTCTTCGCCAAACATGCTGCCGTCCTCGCAGATCAAGGCCAGGCGGTCCACATCGGGGTCCACCACTATGCCCAGATCGCATTTTTCGCTTACTACAGTCCGGCTTATTTCACCGAGATTTTCAGGCAAAGGCTCCGGATTGTGGGCGAACCGGCCGTTGGGTTCGCAGTTTATCTTCACAATATTTTCAATACCCAATGCCTGAAGCAGGGCCGGTACAGCTATACCACCGGACGAATTGACGGCATCTACGGCTATGGTGAACCCGGCCTGGCGGATAGCCTCGGTATCTACTTCCGGCAAGGCCAGGATGGCCTCGATATGCCTTTGCAGAGCTTCGTTATCTTGTTGAATCCGCCCCAATTCATTTACAGTGGCATATTTCAGTTTGCTATCGGCCAATGACAATATAGTTGCACCGTCCTGGGCAGATACAAACTCTCCTTTATCATTGAGTAATTTCAGGGCATTCCACTCTACCGGATTATGGCTGGCTGTGATGATGATACCTCCGGCCGCCTGATGATGGGGTACTGCCATTTCTACGGTAGGGGTTGTGGACAGCCCCAGGTCAATGATGTCCATACCCATGGCGGTGACGGCACCTTTTACCAGTTGGGTTACCATTTCGCCTGAGGGTCGTGCATCTCGACCGATAACCAGCCGGTTGCTGGATGCATGTTCACGCGCCCAGCGGGTAAAGGCAGAGCTAAACTTAATAATATCGGGAGGGGTAAGGGCCTGGCCTGGCGTGCCGCCAATGGTGCCGCGAATCCCGGAGATGGATTTGATCAGTGTCACGAAAGGTTAGGGTTTGGTAAGCAGATGATATTACTTGAATTGGTCAAGCACTTTTAGTACTTCCGAAGAGTTTTCTTCTTCCTGCTCTCTTTTGCACTCCCCATTGCCACCACAGGCGCCCGAACAAGTGATGCCCAGCTTAACCAGGTGCGGGTTTTGCGAGGCACAGGTGCCCTTGAATTCACCGCCTTTCTTAAACAGTAAACGTACCGACATTAACAAAAAGAAAGCAGCAATAAATCCGATGGTGATGAGGGTGGTCATAATTATATACCTTTGTATTATCAGTAACGCAAAGTTACGCGGTGAGGTTCCCAAATCAAACTATGGACAAGTATTATTTATCCCCCTCGGAAGACCCGGAAAGAAGCAAGAAACTGGCTGCATTTGACCGCCTGCTTACTATTATGGATGAGCTGCGCACCCAATGCCCCTGGGACAAGGAGCAGACTTTCGAATCGCTGCGCTATCTTACCCTGGAAGAAGTGTATGAGCTCTCCGATGCTATTTTGGAGAAGGACTACCCGGCTTTGGAGAAGGAGTTGGGCGATCTGATGTTGCACATTGTCTTTTATGCTCGGATTGGCTGGGAGCAGCAGCTTTTTGATATAGCCTCTATTCTTACTGCCATAGCTGAAAAGCTGATTCACCGGCATCCGCATATCTATGGTGATGTTGAGGCCAACAGTGCCTCAGAGGTAAAAGACAATTGGGAAAAGATAAAGCTCAAGGAGAAAGCCAACAGCTCGGTGTTGGGTGGTGTGCCAGCCTCTTTGCCGGCCCTGGTAAAAGCTATTCGTATGCAGGAAAAAGCGGCCGGGGTGGGTTTTGACTGGAGCAAAAAAGAACAGGTGTGGCACAAGGTAGAGGAGGAGTTGGCCGAATTTAAGGCCGAAGCCGAGCGATCGGATGATAAAGACAAGCTGGAAGAAGAGTTTGGCGATGTGCTCTTCTCGTTGGTAAATTATGCCCGTTTTATCGGCCTTAATCCGGAGAATGCCCTGGAGCGCACCAATCGTAAGTTCCGGGAGCGCTTTCAATATATTGAGCAGGCAGCCCGAAAGCAGGGGCAAGACCTGCATGACATGACCCTGACAGAAATGGATAAGCTGTGGGAGCAAGCTAAAAATGAAAAGGACTAAAAAAAAGCGCCTCAAAGGGCGCTTTTTTTATCGTTAGTAATATTTTATCATGCAGTAGCAGTTTCAGCCGGTTTTGATTTCAATTTGGCTACCTTAAAGGTAGTCTGTGCCTTATAATCGCAATAACTACAGATGTAGTACTTGATCAACTCTCCTTCTTCTTCATAGGTAGGCTGGGTAACAATCTCTTCTTTTACTACCCGCAGGGTGAGGTAGCCGCACTCCGGACAACGCTCGGCATGCAAGTGGCCCGAATACTTCTCGATTTTGGTGTAGCCGGTTTCCTCATCTACCCACACATCGTAGTCCACGCTGAAAACCTCTTCTTCAGCCTGCATACCTTCATCCAGATATACATCCTCTTCTTCTTCGCTCAGCAGTTTCATTGGTTTGCCGGTCTTGGGCGAAATACGCGGCTTGTAGCGTAATTGACGCAGTCGTTTTTCTACATAGAAAGGGTAGTAAAATTTCAACAGGTTATTGATGATTACTGCCAGTACAATGGCAATTGACAGGGTAGTAACCCACCTGATGATAAACCAGAAAATGCCTATTTCGGCCAGGAAAGAATTAGCCAGCAAGCTGGCCCCCACCAGCAGCAGCAAACTGCTTTGCCATAAAGCGCCAATTTCATTCTCGTTGATATAGTCGTACTTGTCTTTGTACTCTTTGAGTGAAGCAAGCTTTATGTAGTAAGCCAGCATACGTAGCACAGCCAGGCTTATGAATACATAGGCAGCTATTCTGGCCCAAAAGTTCCATTCATCGATCCACAATAATGGTGCCTCTTCCATTTTTTTATTTTTTTGGTTAGGGTTATCGGTATAATCTTATACGTACTCCAAAAATCACAAAAAAATGTGAAAAATGAAACACAGTTGTAATTAACAAATTTTTTTTGTAAAAAACAACGATTACAGCCTGCTTTTCAGCTTTTTACTAAGCTGATCAAAGCCATAAATGCTTCATTTAATTTATCCGGAGCCTCGTACATACTCATATGGGCTACACCCGGCAAGGCATAACCCAATTTTTTATTGTGCATCCCGTTCAGATGCAGCTCTATATCTGTATGCGAAATATGAGGGTCTTGTAACCCTGCTACGAACATTACCGGCTTATTTTGCCGGAAAACATCCATCCGGCCGGGGCGCTGGCGCATGGCCAGCATATAGCCGGCTACCACCTCTTTGTCCAGGCCGTGCGTCATTTGCCGCACAAGGGCCAGTTTGTCAGCCAGGCGCTGCCGGTTCTCGGGGGCAAACAGATTGGGAACAAAATTCTCGCTAAAGGCCGCCACACCATGCTGGCGGATAAAAGCTGCCGTTTTGAGGCGTTGCGCCTTTTTCTCTTCACTATCTGCCAGGGAGGTTGAGTTTATCAAACCGAAAGCGCCCACATAATCGGGGAAGTTGGCTGCCAGGGCCAGCGACACATAGCCGCCTAATGAATGCCCCAGCACCACATATTCTGTCAGGCTTATCTCCCGGGTCAGAAAATCATGGATGCTGGCGGCCACCTCCTCAATGCCAAAACCTTGCGCCAGTGGGGCGCTATTGCCAAATCCCGGTAAGTCCACCGTGATTATCCGCCCATGTTGTGCCCATTGCGGCAGCAGGTCATCCCACAAACTTTGGTTTTCGCAAAAGCCATGTAAGAGCACTACCGGTAGCCCGGAGCCGTTTTGACGGTAGCTGATCATTTTACGGCAGCCGGCTTAGCCTCGAGCAGGGCCAGGGCAGCCTGATAGATACCTTCCGGGTCGAAGCCGCATTGGCGATGCAGTTCAAGCTGGGTGCCGTGTTCAATTACCTCGTCAGGGATGCCGAGGCGTTTTATGCGGTTGTGATAGCCCTGGTCGGCCATGAACTCAACCACAGCGCTACCGAAACCACCCATCAGGCAGCCGTCCTCGAGGGTGATAATGTATTTGAATTGCTTGAGTACTTCATGCAGCAACTCCTCGTCCAGCGGTTTGGCAAACCGCATATCATATACGGCCATGCTGATGCCCTCAGCTGCCAGGCGCTCGGCTGCCTGCAAGGCGTAGTTGCCCACATGCCCAAGCGATAAAACGGCCACATCTCGGCCTTCGCGTACCTGTCGCCCCTTGCCAATAGCCAGTTTGCGCATGGGTGTACGCCAGTTTACCATTACCCCTTCACCGCGCGGGTAGCGGATGGTAAAAGCAGTTTTCTCGCGTGGCAGCGAGGCTGTGTACATCATATTGCGCAATTCCTCTTCATTCATCGGGGCGGCCACAATCATATTCGGGATAGCCCGCATGTAAGCAATATCATAGGCACCGTGGTGCGTAGGGCCGTCAGCTCCGGCAAAGCCGGCCCGGTCCAGGCAGAAATTAACCGGTAGGTTCTGGATACAAACGTCATGAATCACCTGGTCGTAGGCGCGCTGCATAAAAGTACTGTAGATATTGCAGAAAGGGATGAGCCCCTGGGTAGCCAGGCCGGCCGAGAAAGTAACGGCATGTTGTTCGGCAATGCCTACGTCAAAGGCGCGGTCGGGCATGGCTTCCATCATGATATTCATTGATGAGCCCGAGGGCATGGCCGGGGTAATACCCATTATCTTGTCGTTTTGCTCGGCCAGCTCTACCAGCGTATGGCCGAAGACCTCCTGATATTTGGGTGGCTTGGGGCTGTCGGCCGGCTTTTTATGGATCTCCCCGGTTACCTTGTCAAATTTACCTGGAGCGGCATGCCACTTGGTTTGTTCTTTTTCGGCCGGCTCAAAACCTTTGCCCTTGCGGGTCAGGCAGTGCAGTATCTTGGGGCCGGGAATGTCTTTCAGGTCGTTCAGTACAGCCACCAGATGATCCACATCGTGGCCGTCAATAGGGCCGAAATAGCGCAGGTTAAGCGACTCGAACAGATTGCTTTGTGTAAGCAGGAAGTTTTTGATACTGCCCTCAATATTGGCAATTATCTCACGGGCGCTGGGGCCAAATTTGCTGATTTTACCCAGCAGCTTCCAGACTTCGTCTTTTACCTTGTTATAAGTGTGCGAGGTAGTGATATCGGTGAGATATTCTTTCAGCGCGCCCACATTGGGGTCGATTGACATGCAGTTGTCGTTCAGGATAATCAGCAGGTTGGTGTTGGAAACCCCGGCATGGTTCATAGCTTCAAAGGCCAGTCCTCCGGTGAGGGCGCCATCTCCTATTACCGCTATATGCTGACGGTCCTTTTCATTTTTATAATTTGAGGCCACAGCCATGCCCAGAGCGGCAGAGATAGAGGTAGAGGAGTGTCCTACTCCAAAGGCATCGTAGGGGCTTTCGCTGCGTTTGGGGAAACCGGAAATACCCTTGTACAGCCGGTTGGTATGAAATACCCCCCTGCGGCCGGTAAGTATCTTGTGGCCGTAGGCCTGGTGCCCTACATCCCATACCAACTGATCGTAAGGCGTGTTGAAAACGTAATGCAGGGCCACGGTAAGCTCCACTACCCCCAGGCTGGAAGCGAAATGCCCGCCATATACCGATACAGTATCGATAATGTATTGGCGCAGTTCCTGCGATAATTGCGTAAGCTGGCTGCGGTCCAGTTTTTTCAGATCGTCAGGCGAGTTGATGGTGGCCAAAAGCGGACCGGGTTGTATTTGCATGATAATTAACCTTTATCTGCAGATTTAAGAAATACACACAAAAATAACACATTTTAACGGCCAAAAAATCAATAGCCAGCCTAATCTTGAATATATTTGAAGACTATTTTACCGCTGGTTATGACTTTTGAAATCAAACTACCGCTTTTTGAAGGGCCTTTCGACCTGTTGCTCTTTTTTATTGAGCGCGATGAACTGGATATCTATGACATTCCCATAGCCAAAATAACGGACGATTTTCTGGATTATCTGCAGCACCTGGAAGAGATGAACATTGAGGTGGCCAGCGAGTTTATACTGGTAGCAGCCTCGCTGATGCGCATCAAAGCTAAAATGCTGCTGCCGCGCCCGCAGCTGGATGAGGAGGGCAATGAGATAGACCCGCGTGAAGAGCTGGTACGCCATCTGCTGGAGTATAAGAAATACAAATCGGTGATTGATGAGCTGAGCCGCATGGAAGCTGAGCGCCTGGCCCGGGAAAAGCGTGGCAACCTGAAACGTGAACTGCGCCTGCTGGCCGAAGGCATAGGCGTGGAAGCGGAAATGCAGGATTTGGACCTGTACAAGCTGCTCAAAGTATTTGAGCGCGTAATGCAGCGCTTTGAAGAGGAAAAAAACAAGCCGGTACATCAGGTAATACCATACCCTTATACTATTGAGGGTCAGAAAGAAAAGCTGCTGACACGTCTGCAAAGGCAGAAGCGGGTGGCTTTTCAAGAACTGATTGCCGAAGAACCCGACCGTGTGGTGGTAGTATTTAATTTTCTGGCTATTCTGGAGTTGCTGCAGAGTCAGCAGATCGGCATTGTGCTGGGCGAAGGCTACAACAATTTCTGGCTGGAACAGCCGACCGGCAAAGAAGTGGAGGCTTAATCCGGAAATTCACTTGAATTTTCCGCCTTTCAGGCCAAAGAATGCCAAAATCGATGTGTTTGACGATTTTCCCATATTTTCATCAGATGACAATTTTGGGATAAATCCATTCCTTATGAATCTATCATGAATAAAGCGGGTTAAACCGTCAATTGTCATTAGATTGTCTAATGACAATTGATGAATTGAAAATCAATGAGTTATGCAACTAATTGTATTATCCAAAAAGGATTTTCAATTGTCACGGTTAACCTCCTACGAGTCAGACACGACTGTAGGAGTCGTCTGACCTGACAAGTTATTGTTTTCCAATAACTTCGTCAGCTCATGGCGATACTGCCAGAGCATGACAAGCTTCGCTTCGTCATGCCCGAAGGGCAAAATTGTCAATTCTATTGACAATTTTGGGATAAAAAAAGCTGCCCCTGGACCGAAGCAGCTTTGTCAAATGTCCTGATGTGCTTTATTAAAACATATCCGTTTCGGCAAAGAAAAAGCGGCCTTCGATGGCGGCATTTTCGTCCGAGTCGGAGCCGTGAATGGCGTTGGCCGAAATATCTTTGGCAAACAAGCGCCTGATGGTGCCTTCGGCTGCTTTTTTGGGGTCGGTATTGCCAATCAGTTCGCGGAAATCGGCCACGGCATTGTCTTTTTCCAGAATCATCGGCACAATAGGCCCCGATGACATGTACGCACACAACTCACCATAAAAAGGCCTTTCCTTATGTACGGCATAAAATTGCCCGGCTCTTTCGGGGGTAAGTTGGGTTAGCTTCATTGCTACAATGCGGAAACCAGCTTCTTCAATCATTTTAATAATAGCACCGGTATGGCCTGCGCCTACGGCATCAGGCTTGATCATGGTAAACGTTCTGTTTGTTGCCATTTTTTAGTGTTTTAAAATTTAGCTGCAAAAATAGACCTTTAACAGCTATTATAATTGCCCAACCGCCAACATTTATCCAGTATGACGGCAATTGTTGTTAACCTTTGGCTTTTCTGCCAAAACATAGCAATTTTGTGCACCTTGTTTGTTCGGAGCTACATGCTGGCGAACAAGATTTATTTTTTATGACAAACCTGGAAGCCTTTAAACAACTCCTGGCCGGGCCCCGCAAGGTGGCTATCACGGTACATACCAATCCCGATGCCGATGCGCTGGGGGCTGCCTTAGCTCTGTCATCTATTCTGGCCCAGCAGGGGCATCAAACCAACGTAGTTTCGCCCAATAGTTATCCGGTTTTCCTGCATTGGATGAAAGGCATCAAACAGGTGATTGACTATGAGAAAAAGCCTGCCAGGGCCGAACAGGCTATTGGCGAGGCCGAAGTTATTTTTTGCCTCGATTTCAACGACCTGGAGCGCATAGGCGAGTTGGGTAAACTGGTAGCGGCAACCAGCGTGCCCAAAGTGATGATCGACCACCATCTGGAGCCCGACCATTTTGCCGATTTTGAATTCTGGAGCATAGAAGCCGGGGCTACTGCCGAGCTGGTATATGACCTGGCCGTGCAAATGGACTGGTTGAAATATATTGGCCCGGAAGAGGCCGACTGCCTGTATGCCGGTATTATGACGGATACGGGCGGCTTTCGCCACCCCAACACCACCCGCCATATTCATGAGGTAGTGGCCGAGCTTATTGGTCTTGGTGCGCAAACAGCCAGAGTGGCCAAGTTGGTTTATGATACCAATACCGAGAATCGCTTGCGCCTGATCGGCTTTGTGCTAAGCCAGCGCCTGGTGGTGATGAAAGAGGTAGGCGTGGCTTACATCTACCTGACGCTGGAAGACCAAAAAAAATTCAAGGCACAAAAAGGTGATACCGAAGGCCTGGTAAATTATGCTTTGTCGATTGCCAATATCACTATGGCGGCTATGTTTACCGAAGCCGAGGATATGATCAAGATATCATTCCGTTCGGTAGGTAGCTTTTCGGTAAATGAGTTTGCCCGTAAATATTTCAATGGCGGAGGTCATAATAATGCGGCCGGAGGGCGTTCGGAAGAATCGTTGCAGGATACGATTGAATATTTTAAAAAATTGGTAGAAAAACATAAGGATGAACTCAAATATGATCCAAATGAATAAGTTGTTGCTATGGGTTGCTTTGATGGCAGTAGTGGTGGGTTGTAAGAATAATGACGAACAACAAGCCGGAGAAAGCACCACCGTTAAGCCGCAACAGATGGCTGATAACACGGAAAACCCCAGGGGAAAAGGTGAGCCGTTACCCCTGCCGGACAACCTGAAAGAAACCGATACGGGTGTTAAATATCGCTTTTACAAAAAAGGTGACGGACGCGTGCCTCCCGATGGCGATTATTGGCTGATCAACCTGTCATACTACGATGCCTGGGGGGAGAAAATTTTTTCTACCGCTGACCGCGGAGGCGCCATGCCGATGATGTATATAGCTGACAACCTTTCCAAAAACGGCTCGCTGGAAGAGTGCCTGAGCATGTTGGCCAATGGCGACAGCGCCCAATTCTTTATCAGTGCCGATACTTTGTTTCGCTATGCTTATCGCAGGGCGGCCCCCGATAGCCTGAAAGGCACCCTGATCAGGGTGGAGGCCAGCGTTGACGGTATTTATGACGCCCAGGGCATCGCCCAATATGAGGCGGATAAAGCACGCCAGCAACTGGAAAAAGAAATACCGGTTATCGAGGAATACTTGCAAAAACACGGTCTGCAAGCAAAAAAAACACCTGAAGGCCTGTATTATGTGATTGTAGAAGAGGGAGCAGGCCCTCATCCGGCTGCCGGCCAGATTGTGCGGGTAAACTACACCGGCAAGTTGCTCGATGGTACGGTATTCGATACCAGCAACAAAGACGATGCCCTGGAAGCAGGCATCTACACACCACGCAAACCTTATGAGCCTTTTCGTTTTAGGCTGGGAGCCAACCAGGTTATCAAAGGCTGGGATCTGGGTATTCCCCTGCTGCGACCGGGCGGCAAGGCTGTGTTAATCATCCCTTCGGCACTGGCCTATGGCAGCCGCCAGATGGGTAAGCTGATTAAACCCAACTCGGTGTTGGTTTTTGACGTTGAATTGGTAGAAATTGTTGATGAATGAGATACTTAATTGTTTTTTTCGCCCTTGGTCTGACCCTTTTCGCGGCCTGCAAGAAAGAAGAGCCGCAGCCGATAGATGAGGTAGAGCAACTGGAAATTGATCTGGAAAAGATTGATAATTACATTATTGAACATGGACTGGTAGATGACTCGCTGCATCACCCGACCAAAATCCGTTACATCATTTTACAGGAAGGCAGCGGGCTGAAACCGCGCTATGATGAAGACTCTATAGAAGTAGCGTATGTAGGCACTTTGCTGGATACCGGTGAGCAGTTTGATGCCAATGATGCTTTTCGTGCCAAGCTTGATCAGAATCTGATACTGGGCTGGCAGATCATGTTGCAGGAAATGCGCGAGGGTGACAGATACCAGATATTCTTGCCTTCTTTCTTTGGCTATGGCGATAAGGGCTCTCCTCCCAAGATACCGGCCAATGCCGTCTTGATTTTTGATATCGAACTCAAGCGGGTGTATAAATAAATGCGCCTGGTATTTGCTACTCACAATCAGCATAAAGTGGCCGAGTTGGCAGCTCTTCTGCCACCGGGAATTGAGTTGATAAGCCTGAATGAAGCCGGTATTACGGAAGAAATAGTAGAAAATGGCTCTAAGCTCGAAGACAACGCCCTGATCAAAGCCCGCTATGTGTATGAGCACCTGGGCTTACCTTGCTTTGCCGATGATACGGGTCTGGAGGTGGAGGCGCTGGACGGAGCACCGGGGGTGTATAGCGCCCGTTATGCCGGGGAGCCGGTAAGCCATGAACGCAATATTGACAAATTGCTTGGTCAAATGCAGGGCGTGGCCAACAGACAGGCACGCTTCCGTACAGTGATAGCACTTATCTGCCAGGGGAAGGAGTATTTGTTTGAAGGCATCGTAGAGGGTACAATCACCACAGCACGGCAGGGCAGCGGGGGTTTCGGGTACGATCCGGTCTTTCTTCCTAATGGGTTTAATCGTACATTTGCACAGATGAGCCTGGAGCGGAAAAACAGTATCAGCCACCGGGGCCGGGCAGTTGACAAGCTGATTGCATTTTTAAAAAATAAAAACTGTTGAAACCACCCTTTATCATCGGCATTGTAGGCGGCAGTGGCTCGGGCAAAACTTTTTTTCTGAAGAATCTGCTTAAGCATTTTACCTCCGAGCAGGTGTGCCTCATATCGCAGGATAACTATTACCGGCCGCGCGAGGAGCAACCGGTAGATGAAAAAGGTGTAAAAAACTTTGACTTGCCCGAGTCAATCGACTTTGAAGCCTACAAGAATGATATTATTGCCCTGCGCAATGGCAAGACCGTAACCAGAACGGAATACACTTTTAACAATCCGGCTGCACAGCCGGCCGAGATTGTGTTACAGCCGACACCGGTGATAGTGGTGGAGGGACTGTTTGTATTGTACTATCAGGAAATTGCCCGTTTGCTTGACCTGAAGCTATTTATAGAAGCGCGCGACTATATTAAGCTGAAAAGAAGGATTATCCGTGATGACCGGGAGCGCGGCTATGACCTGCACGATGTGCTGTACCGCTATGAGCACCATGTAATGCCCACTTATCATAAGTATATTGAGCCTTACCGGCTTAGTACTGATCTCATTATCCCCAACCACGATGGCTTTGACCAGGCGCTGGAGGTGCTGGTGGCTTTTATCCGGGCCAAGGTGCAGGAAGCCTGATGATAATTTGATCATGGAAAAAGAAGGCCAGGGATCGAAAAACTGAGGACGGGACCTGACTCACATCATCTATACCTAACGCGAGTTTTTGAGCTGTTCTTTTAAAATATCAAGCTCATCACGATAGCGGGCTGCTTCGATGAAGTCGAGTTCTTTGGCGGCTTTTTCCATTTTTTTCTGCGTGACTTTTATCTGTTTTTCAAGCTCTTCGCGGCTCATATAGGCAGTTACCGGGTCAGCCGCCAGGGTGCTGTTGTCAGGCTCGGTATAGTATTTTTTACTTTCTTTTTTGGCATCGGCCACTTTGGTCTGCTCCAGGATGGCTGCGGTAGATTTGATTACGGTTTGCGGGGTAATGTTATGGCGGGCATTGTATTCAGCCTGGATGCGTCTTCTGCGGTTGGTCTCGTCAATGGCCACCTGCATCGATTTGGTGATCTGGTCGGCATACATAATCACCCGCCCCTGGCTGTTGCGGGCCGCCCGGCCGATGGTTTGTATCAGCGATTTTACATTTCGTAGAAAGCCCTCCTTATCGGCATCCAGGATGGCCACCAGCGATACTTCAGGCAGATCGAGGCCTTCACGCAGCAGGTTTACCCCTACCAGCACGTCAAACTCTCCCAGACGCAGCTCGCGCAGTATTTCCACCCGGTCGAGGGAGTCAACCTCCGAGTGGATATAGCGCGTTTTGATGTTGGCCCGGGCCAGGAATTTGCTCAGTTCTTCGGCCATGCGCTTGGTCAGGGTGGTTACCAGTACCCGCTCGTTTTTTTTGACGGTCTCGTCAATTTCTTCCAGCAGGTCATCTATCTGGTTGAGGCTGGGGCGCACCTCTATGGCCGGGTCCAGCAGGCCGGTAGGGCGGATAAGCTGCTCGACCACTACCCCCTCGGAAGCCGCCAGTTCGTAGTCGGCAGGGGTAGCACTTACAAATATCACCTGGTTGATTAGTGACTCGAATTCATTGAACGACAGCGGCCGGTTATCCAGAGCCGAGGGCAGCCGGAAGCCGTACTCTACCAGATTCTCCTTGCGCGAGCGGTCGCCACCCCACATGGCGCGGATCTGCGGTATGGTTACATGGCTTTCGTCTATTACCATCAGGTAGTCATCGGGGAAATAATCGAGCAGGCAAAACGGCCGGCTGCCGGGCTGGCGCCTGTCGAAATAGCGTGAGTAATTCTCCACTCCCGGGCAATAGCCCAGTTCGCGCATCATCTCCAGGTCGAACTCGGTGCGCTCCTTTATGCGCTTGGCCTCAATCTGGCGCCCTTCATCCTCAAAAAGCTGCACCTGCGCCATCATATCATCCTGTATTTCACGGATGGCCTGCTGCAGCGTGTCCTGGCCGGTCACAAACAGGTTGGCCGGATAAATGGTAATGGCCGGTTCCTCGGTTATCTTGCGTCCAGTGGCCGGGTCGATGGTTTGCAGAGCTTCTATTTCATCGCCCCAGAAAACAATACGAAAGGCAAAATCGCCATAGGCCACAAACACATCCACCGTATCGCCCTTTACGCGAAAGGTGCCGCGCTTAAATTCCCCTTCGGTGCGGCTATACAGGATATTCACCAGGTCGAACAAAAGCTGGTTGCGGGAAATCTTCTCCCCGGTCTGCAGGGTCACCACATTCTTGCCGAATTCTTCGGGGTTGCCAATACCATAGATACACGATACCGAGGCTACTACAATAATATCCCTGCGGCCGCTGAGCAGGGCCGAGGTGGCACTCAGGCGCAGCTTTTCAATTTCTTCGTTTATCGACAGGTCTTTTTCGATGTACAGCCCGGTGGTGGGGATGAAAGCCTCCGGCTGATAATAATCGTAATAGGAGATAAAGTACTCTACGGCATTCTCCGGGAAAAACTGCTTAAACTCACCATAGAGCTGAGCGGCCAGGGTTTTGTTGTGGCTAAGCACCAGGGTAGGGCGCTGTACCTGCTGTATTACGTTGGCAATGGTAAAGGTTTTGCCCGAGCCGGTAACGCCCAGCAGCGTCTGAGCGCGGTCGCCACGTTGCAGGCCCTCAACCAACTGGGCAATGGCCTGCGGCTGGTCGCCTGTAGGGGTAAATGCGCTGGTGAGCTTGAAAGGCATAGCGTTGATTTGGGTCGTAAGCTCAAAAATACTTAGTGCGACCAGATTTCCCACGCTCGGTCGGCCTGAAGATGCAGCATTTCCAGGCCGTTTTTGGTAGCCGCCCCCCGCTCACGGGCCTTTTGCAGCAGCAGCGTCTCTTCGGGGTTGTACACCAGGTCGTACACAAAATGCTCGGGCGTGAGGTGATGATAGGGGATATCGGGGTAAGTGTCGGTATGCGGGTACATGCCCAGCGGGGTGGTGTTGATCAGCAGGGGCGTGTGAGTGAGTATTTTGTTGGCTGGCAGGTCGTCATACACCAGTTGGCCGGACTGCTGTTTCCGGGATACTATTAAATATACAATGCCCAGCTCTTCGAGCACGGCTGCCACTGCCCTGGCAGCGCCACCACTACCCAAAATGAGCGCCTTGTAGGTAGCCGGCTCACCGGGTAGCCAGTTGAGCAGCGACTGCCGGAAGCCATAGTAGTCGGTGTTATAGCCGCTCAGGCGCCCGCGGCTAATTTTGATGGTATTCACTGCTCCCACCCGGCTGGCGGAGTCTTCGAGCCAGTCGAGATAAGGCACTACGGCTTCCTTGTGCGGTATGGTCACGTTCAGCCCGCATAGGTCGGGGTGCTCCTCAAGCAGGGCTGGCAACTGCCAGATGTCTTCCAGTTCGAAATTTTCGTAAATATGATTGTGCAGCCCCCCGGCAGCGAATTTTTCGGTAAAATATTGCCGGGAGAAAGAATGGCCAAGCGGATAGCCAATCAAACCGTAGCGCCTGATTTTCATTTTTTGCGGGTAATCTGCAAGGCAATCTTCTCGATTACCACTACAATAAAAAAGCCTATGGCCATAAATAACAAGGCTTGCAGAAAAAACGGGTCATGCCCGGTTGTCTCCAGGTAGTTGTTGGGCAAAATATTTTGCTCGATAAAGGGCACCTGCTGACCATGACTATTGAGGCGGTATTCCAGCACCTGTTTCCACGGCCAGAGTTTATTCAGCGAGCCCATCATGAAGCCGGCCAGCAAGGCTACGGTAAAATTATGATAATGCTCCAGCAGCCAGGAGATAACCCTGACAAACGATACCAGACCGATAACGCAACCTGCCAGAAACAAGGCCAGCACGGCCAGGTCCATTTCATGCAGGGCCATCAGGATGTACTCGTACTTGCCCAGCACCAGCAGGATAAACGCCCCGGAGATGCCCGGTAAGATCATAGCCATAATGGCCAGCATACCGCTGAGCAATACCATGGGGTAGGTATCGGGGGTGTGGGCCGGGGTGAGGCTGGTAATGCCATAGGCAATAATGCCTCCCAGGATCAGCGCCAGCACCACCGTCCATTTCCATTTGGTGATTTGCCGTAACACGGTAATGGAAGAAATCAGGATAAGCCCCCAGAAGAATGACCACAGTTGAATAGGGTAATGTAATTTGAGGTAAATAAGCAAGGCGGCCAGCGACTTGATGCTGACCAGTATGCCACCGAAAACCGCCAGCAGGAAGTTGCCGTTTATGGCTTGCCAGAAAGTCTTGAAGCGGCCGCGCACCAACAATTGCAGATTGGGCAGGTTTATGGCTTTGATGGACTCCAGTAGTTCTTCATAAATACCTGTAATAAAGGCAATTGTACCTCCGGAAACCCCCGGCACCACATCGGCTCCTCCCATAGCCAGCCCTTTGAGGAAGAGCATCAGATAGTCTTTTATTTTGCGCATGCAGTGCGGTTAGTCCTGCTTGAGGAAATGATTGAACGTATCGCCCCGCAGCCCCAGGCGGATGGTCTCCAGCGGGATCACCTCATTTGGCGCTATATTACCCAGGTTGACGTTGCTACCCAGCAGCTTGATAAACCATACCTGCTGCGATTTTTGCGGGGCCTCCCAGATGATTTTTTCAAATGGAATTTGCGTCAGTATTTCCTGCACCAGACCGGAGCGCACCTCACCGCTGGAGCGGAACAGCCCCACATTGCCGCTTTCGCGTGCTTCGCCAATCACTTTCCAAGAGCCTGCCGCCAGCTCTTTTTGCATAAGCTCTATCCACTTATAAGGCGGGATGATTTTTTCCACATCTTTGGAGCCGACCTCCGAGAGTACCGTTACCTGCTCGGATAACTTACTGATATAGTCACACTTGCGGTCATGGTTGAGCTCGATGGAGCCATCCGATACCTCGGCATACTGCATACCATATTTGTCCAGTATTCTGCGGTAGTCGTCAAATTGATCGCGGATGATGAAAGCTTCGAACAGGGTGCCTCCGAAGTAGGTAGGGATACCGGCATCGGCATAGACCTTCAGTTTGTCTTTGAGCTTTGGAGTAACGAACGAAGTGCCCCAGCCCAGTTTTACAATATCTACGTGGTCGCTGGCTACGCTCAAAAAATCTTCTACCTGCCGGCAACTCAGGCCTTTGTCCATAGCCATGGTAAAGCCGTATTCCCTGGGCTTTTTGGTACGCTCAGGAAGATTCTTTAGGGTGTAATTCATCAGGAATGGTCTTTTCTGAATTTCTCAATAATCTTGTAAAGGGCCTTTTGGGTTTCCAAGTTGGTGAAGAAACGCAAAAGTTCCGTGTGTTTATCGAAATCCAAAATTAGTGCATTTTCGAGAGAATGAAAGGCTTCCTGGTAGTTGTTATCGGCAATATTATAGGCTGCCAGGCGGTACATGAGGTCGGCATCCTGCGGGTTTTCTTCCAGGCCCCTTTCGATGGTGCCGATGGCTTTGCGCAGGTCGCCCTGTTCGAAATACACATACGACCAGTCGAGCCAGGTTTGTGGCTCTTCGGGCATAAGCATGGCGGCTTCTTCGTAGGCGTCCAGGCTGGAAATCAGGTTGCCAACCTTGTAGTCGGCTTTGGCAATGGCCTGCCAGTAGAGCGGGTTGGCATTATCCAGCTTAAGGGCTTTGCTAAAGAAGTGCACTGCCTCGTACCAGCGCTCCAGTTTGCTCATACACAGGCCGGCTCCGTACCAGGCCTGGTCGTTAAGGTTTTCGAGCTTGGCAGCTTTCTGAAAATACTTCAGCCCCAGGTCATACTGCGCCATTTTCTCGTACACGGCCCCTATCATGTTGTACACCTCAGCGCTGGCGCCTTCGAGCTTAAGTACCTGGTAAAAGGCATTCAGCGCCTCGCGGTAGTGGCCCAGTTGCATGTGGGCGTTGCCCAAATTGAAATGGGCCGAAGAGAAATCTTCCTCAATAAGCACGGCATACTCAAAGGCTTCCAGCGCTTTTTCAGTTTGCTCAAGCCGGGTATAGGCAATACCCAGATTGAACCAGGCAAAATAAGAATACGGGTCGGTGTCGATAAACTGCTTGTAATAGCCAATGCTCTCATCATCGCGCCCGGTTTGCTCCAGGCAGAAGGTCAGGTCATAGAGGGCATTCTCATGATAGGGGTTGGCAGCCAGGGCTTTTTTAAAATAATCGATGGCCCGCTCGTAGTTTTCACGGGTCTTCTCGATGGCGCCCAGGTTGTATAGCACTTCATCTTTTTCTTCGGCCAGCATCAGCGCCCGGTTTAGCTCCTGAACAGCCTCATCGTATTTTTCCCGGGTATGTAAAATATTACCACGCAGCAAAAATATTTCCGCTTCATTGGGTTGGTAATTCTCTGCCTTTTCTATAATCTCCAGCGCCTTGTCGTAGTCTTCGGTATAATAATGCAGGCGTGCCTTAAGCAGCATAATTTCTACCGAAAAAGGATATTGCGTTTCTGCTTGCCGAACGGCTTGCAAGCCTTTTTTAAAATTACCCTGCCAGATATAGTGGGTGATTATTTCTTCATAATCTTCGAGCTCGAAAAAAACAAAGCTTTGCTTTTTCAGGCTGTCTTCAAACTGGCGAACCAACTCGTTGCCTCTTTTACGCTTAAAATCTCCTTCCATACACAAAAGTTTGGTTCAAGATACGAATAAAATTAAAAAACCAAACAGCCGGTTATTTGTTTAACAATAAAATCCGCTCACAGGTCCAAGCTATCGAATCCTCCAATGTCCTGAATTCGTAGTGCAGGGCTTCCTTTACCTTTTTATTATCAAACAGATAGTCCATACGGCTCAGGTTGATCGATTCGCGGGTTACAATGGCCCGGCTACCGGTCAGTTTGGCTCTTATCGTATCTACCACATAGGCAAAAGTAAGGAGTGTGGTATTAACTTTGATTTTCGGGGCAGGTTTATTCAGGTATTTGCTGATCAGGGCAAATACTTCCCGGTATGGCGCCTTGCCGGCATTGAGGATAAACCGCTCACCGTTGATGTCGTTGAACAGCAGCAGCAGGATAATCTGTGCCACATCACGTACATCTACGTAGTTCATGGTGCCTGCCGGATAAAACATCCTGCCTTGTTTTACATATTTAAACAACTGCATGCTGGAGCTGTTCCAGTCGCCCGGGCCCAGCACGATGGAAGGATTGACGATAGCCACCGGCAGGCCTTCGGCATGGGCACGCCATACTTCCATTTCACCGAGGTGTTTCGATTTGGCGTAGTTGGTGTTGTTGTCCGACTCTTCCCAGGCTATGTTTTCGTCTATTACGTCTATGCCGGGTTTCCTGCCCAGGGCGGCCACCGAGCTTACATGCACGAACTTTTTTACCCCATGTTCCAGGGCCAGGTTCACCATATTGGCGGTGCCTTCTACGTTTACGGCCATCATGGCTTTCTTGTCTTCCTGATGAAAAGACACCAGGGCGGCACAGTGCACCACTCTTTCCACGCCTTCGTAGGCTTTGTTCAGGGCGGTTACATCCAGCACATCGGCCTCTACCCACTCGAGGTTATCCTGATAGGCCGCCAGGCGCTCCAGGTTGGAGCCGGCCCGCCTGGTAGCTCTCACCTTGTGCCCTTGTTCGAGCAATGTTTTTACCACAAAATGGCCTACTATTCCTGAAGCTCCGGTTACCAGTATCATAGTGTGTCGTTTAAGAATGTTTGTCCGGCCAGCACAGCGGCACCAGCATGCAGAAATTTACCGAGGGCCATCAGGTGCCGGTTGTTATGACAATCCGAACCTACCATGCCGATAAGCCCGGCTTTTAGAAGTTTCTCTGCTTGTTTCTTTACCTCTTTTCCATAAAAGCCAGCCAATGATAGCAGGTTAAGTTGGAAGATGACCCCGGCATGGTGGAGGTCGTACAGTGAGTCGGCATCCTGACCGAAATAGAGATATCTTTCTACATGTGCCAATACCGGCCGGTAGCCTTTGGTTTGCAGAGCAAATACGGCTTCTTGCAGGATCATCGGTTTGCTCAGAAAAGGGAGCTCAAACAGCACATACTTATTACCAAAGGTAAGCAGCGGCTCCTCACCGCCTATTAGTTCCAGAAAATATTCATCCAGATAATATTCTGCGGCTGCCAGTAGCTCTATCTCTATACCGGCATCGGCCAGCGCTTGTCTTACTGCGGCCAGCTTGTTTTGGATGATATCCGGGGTGTTGCGGTAATAATCGTGCATAATATGCGGGGTGGTGATTAGCCGCTGATAGCCCAGATTCTTAAAGCCTTTGATTACCTCCAGGGCTTCTTCCATCGTTTGCACACCATCGTCAATGCCTGGCAGCAGGTGCGAGTGCAGGTCGGTGGCAAAGGCTGGCGGGGCAGATTTTTTCTTACTGCGAAAAAGGGAACCAAGCATAGTGCAAAGATGCGCTTATTCCTGATAATATGAGCTATCTACATAGACATCGCCATAGCTATAGCCATAACCGGATTTTTTACCGGCCACGGCATTCAGAATTACCGACAGGTTGGGATAACGGCCGGTGGTAAGCAAGCGGTTGACATTTTGGATAAAGTCCATTTTTGAATAACCGGCCCGGAATACATAAATGGGCAGGTCGGCCTTGCTCATAGCCAGCAGGCCATCGGTAACAATGCCGATGGGGGGGGTATCCAGAATGATATGGTCGTAGCGCTGGCGCAATTTGTCAAGCAGTTGGTCAAACTCTTCGCGCAATAGCAACTCCGAAGGATTGGGCGGCACCGGGCCTGCCGGAATAAAATCCAGGTTGTCGATTTCGCTGTTTATCAGACACTCTTCAAGCTGGTGTTTGTTAATCAGCAGGGTGCTCATGCCGCAGTCGGAGGGCTTATGGTCAAAGGCCAGGTGCACCTTTGCTTTGCGCAGGTCAAGGTCAACAACCACCACTTTTTTGCCGGCCATGGCCATCAGGGCTGCCAGGTTGGTAGAGATAAAGGTTTTGCCCTCCGAGCCGATGGTAGAGGTAATAGAATAAACTTTTGCCTTGCTCTCGGGCAGCATAAAATCAATATTGGTGCGGATGGAGCGCAGTGATTCACTCAGGGCGGATTTGGGCTGCTTGTGTACCACAATGCGTGCTCCTTTATCGGGCAGTTTGTCCTTGGGTACTACGCCCAGAATGGTGGCCTGGGTATGGCGCTCAATGTCGCCAATGAGGTTAATCTTGTCATGTGCCAGGTAGCGGATGCCTACAAAAGCGAAAGCCAGGACAAAAAACACCGATAGACTAATACCGCCAATCAGCAGGGCATCCGGCTTGATAGGCTTTTGTGGCTGGGTGGCAGGGGTGAGTATTTTTATCTTGGTAGTGGAACCGGCAATGGCTATCTCAAACTCATTTTTGCTCTGCATGAGCGAAAGGTAGATTTCTTCATAAAGGGAGTAGAATCTTTTGGCTTTGTTGTATTCGGTGGTTTTGGATGGCAGCAGGTTCAGTTGGCGGTAAAGCAGTTGTTTTTGGCGTTCCAGAAAGCGGATGTCTTCTTTTACCTCCTTACGCAGCTCTTCTATTTGCATCAGCAGGTCGGTCTGTAGCAGGTCTATCTCCTTTTGGCGGGCCCGGTAGGTGTAGGTATTCTGGCGATATGAAAGACCCAAACGTTCTCTTTCGTTGATTAGCAGGTTCATTTCATCTATCAACGATACAAGATGGCCCGGGAACTCCGTAGCAGGACCAGGCAGGGATATCTTCCGACCACTCTTTAGCTGCTGGCTTAAATCATTCAAATCGTCAAGGCGCTCCTGGAGCTTGAATTTCTGCGAATCAAGCCGGTTGATTTGGGTAACAGTGCGTTTGATATCTTCGTCCAGGCTAACAGTTTTGTTGGTGATGGTTACATCTTCAAAATACTTTTCATACTCATCCAGTTTTTTCTCCGTTTCAATAAGCTGCGATTCCAGGTATTCAATCTTATTATGGTTGGCGCGGTTTTTTTCCTCAAGTGAGTATTTGTAGTAAAGAGTGTCAATGGCGCTAACCAATGCCTGCGCTTTGCTCTGATTGTGGTCACGAAACGAAATCCGGAATATATTGGCATCCAGGTTTACCGGCTCTACCCGCAGGTTTGTTTCCAGATAGTTGATCAGCGCATCGTGGCTGTTGATACGAAAATAAAACTCATGGCCCATGGAGGGGTTCCAGATGGGCTCCAGGTGAACTACCAGTTTCAAATCCTCATTTTCTACCGGTATCTCAAAGCGGTGCTCTTCTTCAACGGTTTTGTCATCAAGGGAATAAGCCAGTTGGTAGCGTTCCTTATCCAGTATGGTTACGTCAATATTTTTGTTGTAAAGATTGGCGTTTTTCAACTGGCAGTCCACCGTAAAAGGCGGATTGCGAAATTTCTCATCTACCAGAAACTGGCCGTAGGTAAAGTATTGCGGAGAAAGTTGTACCGACTCGATTATCTTATTGAAAAATAACCGGGAGGTAATGAGCTCTATTTCACTGGACATCAGATTGAAAGAGCTCTGGCTTTCGGTGCCCGGCAGGTTAAGGATATTGGACTGGTTTTCCTGGTCCAGTTTTATTTCTGAGTACGACTCATAGAGTGGTTTGGTGTAGCGGTAAACCAGGTATCCGGTTGTCAGGCAACCGGCCAGGAGGAGCAGCAACCAGGGTATGCTTTTGCGCAACACAATAATCAACTTGGTAAAATCAAGCGCCTGCTGTGCTTGTGCATGGCTACTCAGGGGTGCTTCCGATTCGGCCGGGATTAGTTTCATTTGGCAGAAAGGATTAACAACATAAGAGTCGTGGCAGAAGTAAGGATGCTCAGCACCAGGGCCACGGTAGGAGCATTTTCGGCCACCGGCCGGTTGATAGGTTCTATATAAATAATATCACCGGCTTTGACAATCTGGTTAGTACGATAATAGTTTTCTACCGTGCTAAAATCGACCAGAAAAACCTGCTCACCTCTTATTAGTTTCATCTTTTTGGCATTGCCGTTTTTTTGCATGCCTCCGGCCATAGCCAGCACTTCTGCCACCGTTATGTTCTCGTTTTTTAGGGGCAATATTTGCCCACCGGGAGCACCCAGCACGGTCACCCTTTTGTTGGTGTAGGTAGTAATCACATAGGGGTCAACAAAAAATTCATTGTATTTGTCAGCCAGCACCAGGTTGGCCTCATGCAGGGTAAGACCGGCCAGTTTTACATCACCTACCATGGGCAGATATACATAGCCATCGAGCCGCACCAGATATTCGGGGTCCGGCCTGTGATTGTTTGTATTGTTAAGATCTTTGGTAAGCTCATATTCCGGGTCGATGATCATTTCGCCTTTTTTGGTATAGACCTTTACGTTGAGCAGGTCGTTGGGCTGGATTACGTAGTTGCTTTCCAGGGCGCGGGCTTCAGCCGACAGTACTGCCGGATTGAAATCCTTGTCATGGGAAAACATGACGTTGTTGCGGTAAGAGCAGGAAGTGCCCAGAAAAAAAAGTATTATGGCCGCTAAACGAGTGGGCATAGACAATCATGTTTATTTTCGGCAACTAAGATATAACAAAAGAGAATACAAAAGGTAGCCCGCTGCCTTAAACCTTGGCGATAGAGGACAAATATTTGTCGATAACCAGCGATTCATCAAAGCGCGACTCTACAATTTGCCGGCTGGCTTTGCCCATTTTTTCTCTTTGCTGGGGCGGTAATTTAAGCATGGCTTCCATTTTTTCTGCCAGGTCATGGGCGTTCTTTACCTCACAGAGGTAGCCGTTTTCATTGTGTTTTACCACGTTGTTGCAGCCGGCCACATTGGTGGCTACAATGGGCTTGCCCGAGCTGGCTGCTTCCAGCAAAGAGCGCGGGGTGCCTTCGCGGTAAGAGGGCAACACCACACAATCGGAGTTGTTGATATAAGGGCGTACATCATCGGTGCTGCCAAGGTATTCTACCAGGCCCTGCTCTATCCAATCATCCACCAACTCTTTGGCTATGCCACGCGAATGGTCGGTATCCAATTGCCCCAATAGCTGAAAACGTGCATCCACACCTTTTTCCTTGAGTTTTTTGATGGCTTCTACATACTCAAGAATGCCTTTGTCGTGTATCAGGCGACTAATCAGCAGGAAGGTGAATGGCGATTTTTTGTAAGTAGAGCCGGCAGGGATGAACTTGTTTACATCTATACCGGAGCCGGGAAGTACATCGGTAGCTGTGTTTTTGATGATACCACTGTTCAGAAAGAACTCACGGTCATCGGTATTTTGGAAAAAAACCAGTTTTGGAAAACGAAAAGCCAGTTTGTACATGGCAATAGCCAGCCGCGAAACCATATTACGATTGAGAAATGCCGTACCCAGACCACAGACATTGTTGATGGCCGGTATCCTGAGCATGGTAGCGGCTAAGGTGCCGTAGATATTCGGCTTAATGGTGTATTGCAGCACTACATCGGGCCGGTGTTTGCGGTAAATCCGGTAAAGTTCAAAAATAAGCCCCAGGTCTTTGAGCGGATTAGCACCCCGGCTATCCATTTTTACCTCTACATAGCGGCAGCCCGCTTCAACAAGTTTAGGAGTATATTCATCACGGGGAGCTACAGCCAAAACCTCGTGCCCCTCTTCGAGCAGGGCCTTAACCAGCCCCATGCGGAAGTTATAGATATTCCACGATGTATTTAATACAATTGCTACTTTCATCTTCACGAAGTGTAAGCCAAACTACTTCAAGCTACAAATTAATCTTAGTTTTATTCATTTTCCAAAGCCCAGGTAACCTAAGTTTGAAAAAAAGAACATCAAACAGCCGCAACCCTTACCTTTGCAGCTACATGCAAAACAACAAGATAAAGACTTTTTCTACGGCCAAACCCAAAGAAACGGCTATTTTGATTTCGGTTATCGGCAAGAATACTCCGGCCGATATAGCCGAAGAACATTTGGAAGAGCTGGCCTTTCTGGTGCGCACGGCCGGGGCCGTGGTAACAGCCAGGTTTATTCAGCGTCTCGAAAAGCCGGACCTGCGGACCTATGTGGGCAAAGGCAAGCTTGAGGAGATTGTGGCCTATGTAAAGGAGCATGAAACCGACCTGGTGGTTTTTGATGACGACCTGCAGCCTTCACAGGTGCGTAACCTGGAGCAAGCCTTGAAAACCAAGATTCTCGACCGCAGCTTGCTTATCCTGGACATTTTTTCACTACGGGCGCGTACGGCCAGGGCGCGTACCCAGGTAGAACTGGCGCAGTACGAATATATGCTGCCCCGCCTGACCAATATGTGGACACACCTTTCAAAACAAAAAGGTGGCATCGGCATGAAAGGCCCCGGAGAAACCGAATTGGAAACCGACAGGCGGATTGTGCGCGATAAAATAGCCTTACTCAAGAAAAAACTGGCTAAAATTGACAAGCAGGCGCTCACCCAGCGCAAGAACCGCGACCGGATGGTGCGCGTGACGCTGGTGGGTTATACCAATGTGGGTAAGTCTACCCTTATGCGTTTGCTGGCCAAAGCCGATGTGTTTGCCGAGAACAAATTGTTTGCCACGGTGGACTCCACGGTTCGCAAGGTGGTCATCGGCCAGATTCCTTTTTTACTTACCGACACAGTGGGTTTTATCCGCAAACTACCACACGGGCTGATAGAATCCTTTAAAAGCACCCTGGATGAAATCAGGGAGGCCGATATACTGGTGCATGTTGTGGATATTTCCAGCCCGGCCTGGGAGGAACAATACCAGACAGTGATGAATACCCTGGCCGAGATAAACTGTGCCGATAAGACTATTTTACACGTTTATAACAAAATAGACCGGGTGATGCCGGCTGCGGAAACCGGACAACTCCCCAACTGGGCGAAGAAATCACGCAAGGAGCCGTCAGCCGTGTATATTTCGGCATATAAGAAAATTAACATTGACTTGCTGCGCAACAAATTATTGCAGTTGGTAAAAAAACGCCACTATCAGATTTTCCCCAACTATCTGAAGAGCTCACCATATTAGCTGCCGGAGTTTGAAATCTGCCGGTAGTAAATGATATTTGCAGTTCCGATATTTTTGGCCTCATAGTTCAAGGGATAGAATAGGAGTTTCCTAAACTCTAGATCCAGGTTCGAGTCCTGGTGAGGCCACTTTTTAGCTCATTTTACACCGGAACTTTAGCATTTCTGGGTTTGAAAGGCGAAAAATGCATGTAAATTTTCAGGGTCAGTGCTGGCATACCGGGCAATAGTACGAGGAGCGCCCGGCTTGTTTGATCTGCTTGATAATCGCCCGCTGGCACTTTTCACATTGCTCTCCGGCCCGGCCGTACACCCACAGGTGGCGGGCAAATTGCCCCTCCCGGCCATTGAGGGACGAATAGCTGCGTATGGTGGTGCCTCCGGCTTGCAGGGCGGCCAGGAGAACGTCTCTGATAGCTTTGTGCAAGTGTTTTAGTCTACCGGCCGCTATCCTGCCGGCCGGAGTTTGCGGTTTGATGCCGGCCAGGAAGAGTGCTTCACTGGCGTAGATGTTACCTACGCCAACTACCACCCGGTTGTCCATCAGCAGGTTTTTGATGGGTTTCGTTTTATTGCGACAAGCCTGTATGAGCGTTTGGGGTGTAAAATCATCGCTGAGCGGCTCAGCTCCCAGGTGCTGCAGGTAGGAGTGGCCGGCCAGCGGCATACCGGGAGGGATAACTTCCAGCATGCCGAAGCGCCTGGGGTCGTGGTAGCGCAGCACCCGGCCGGAAGCCAGCAAGAACTCGGCATGGTCGTGTTTTTGCAGGGGAGCATCTGCTTCTTCCAGGCGCCAGGAGCCGCTCATGCCCAGGTGATTGAGCAGGTAGTAGCCGTTGTCCAGCTCGAAAAGCAGGTATTTGGCTCTGCGGTACAGGGCCGTTACCGGCTGGTGGAGCAATTGCGGTATATCCGCTATGATGAGCGAGGTACGCAGGCGAGGCACGTGCGTAATAATGCGCGTAAAGTGCTCACCAATAAGCAAAGGCGCCAGGGCCTGACGCACCGTTTCCACTTCAGGCAATTCGGGCATGCAACTATGTCGGGCGTTACTGCTTAATAACTTTGGCAGTTACTATCCTGTTGGTATAAACAATTTTTAACAAATATAAACCGCTGGTCATGCCTTGCAAGTTAAATTGTACAGGACCTGCTTGCCCCAAGGTATCCCGGCTACGTATCACCCGGCCAGTCGCTGTCATCAGGATTATTTCTCTGGCAGAGAGGCCAGCCAAATCAACGGTCAGCCAATCCCGTGCGGGGTTGGGGTAAATGGCCGGATTGGCTAGCAGGATATCGGAGTTCAGTCCTGTTACTAAATCGAGCGGCTGTCGTTCTTTATAAAACACCCTTACCTGGCCCGTAGCAGGATAATTGGGGAGCTCATAATTGACAGCCAGACCGCCATTGGGAAGCAAGGCTACGGCCTTGAAGCCGATGGAAGTTTCTCCCCGGTCGGTGACGTACTCCGGTGTTGACCAGTTAAGGCCACGATCGGTAGAGTAAGCAGCCATCATATCACCACCTTTCAGGCCCAACAGGTCTTCTTCTTTCCAGAATGTCCACAGCACATTGTTCTGTATGTCGTAGCGCGAGCCTTCGGCCAGATAGCTGCGCTGGTCGTTCGATACCGGGGTAAAAGTGGCCGAAGGCTGCCAGGTGATGCCCAGGTCATCCGAATAGCCATACATGATACGGATACCCCAGTAGGGGTCGCTGGCAGGGGCTTCGTGATAAAAGAGGTGAAAGCGCCCCTGCGGATCGATGACCAGGTCGGGGTCGCCCTGAAAGGCCGAGCTTTTGTTGATTACTACCGGTGTGCTCCAGGTGGCGCCACCGTCCTGGCTCACCACCATATGGATATCCCAGTCGTCTGACCGAACGGTAGAAGTATCACGCCAGAGAATAGCCAATGAATCTCCGCCATAAGCATTATACTGGCCGCGCGGGAAGGCCGAAGACAGACCGTCATGGACACTTAGTGAATCCCTCGGGCTCCAGGTAAGGCCCCCGTCAAGCGAACGGGAATAAAACACCTCGGTCACATCGCTGCCCACCTTGCCTTCATGCCACATAACATGCAGCCTGTTTTTACGGTCGATGGAGGGGTAAACACCGTTATAGATGCCATACATCGGCTGATCGCTTATTCTGGCCGAATCGATAACCACATTCAGAGCCGAATCCATCTGGCTGTAAAACAGCGCCTGCGGGGCTTTGCTGTTCCATACCACGTGGAGCTTGTCGTTATGATCGACCATGATTTTGGGGGAATTCAGACCAATTACCAGGCTTACAGCGGCAAAGGGCTGCGGGGTGCTCCAGTTTTGACCATCGTAGCTGTAGGTATAATACACCGGGTCGCCCGGGTTGTCCGTATTGCTCAGGAATACTACTCTTTTGCCATTGGAAAAAACACCAATGTTGGAGTACAGGAAACCGCGGGCACTGGAGGAGCCGGAGGGTACGGGTAGTTCTACATCTGCCGACCAGGCCGGGTCAACACCGTGTTGGGCAAAAGCGACAAAGGATAAAAGGCTGGCAAGAAAGAAGAGGGTAAAAATTTTATACATAAAAAAGGAGGTTTGGTTGCACAATCAGATTTTGGACTACCAACCGGCACAAGGGTTTAATCTCTCAGCCACAACCCAGCAATTTTTTCGGATCGATATCGGGCAGACCACCAAAGTCAAACTTCGCTCGATGGCTATCTGCAGTATTTTGTACAGGCTTTTCCTTACGGGGTTTGTTGGTCGTTTTTTTCTTTTTTAATTGCTTTTTCACGGCATGCATAATACATAAGATTTTACTCAGTTCCAAACAGGTGGCCGGTAAATGCCTTAATTGATTAACTTTGGCGGGCTGTTCGGGATTTATTTTCCTGGTTGTACAACATAATTTTGATTACGAAGGTTCTTGATTTTACTTATATGCTGACACATTTCACAAAAAATTTACTTTTATCGTTGGCACTTTTGGCCGCCTGCCAGGCATCTGAAAAAAGCCGGCAGGAAAAAATGTTGATTGCCTTTGGCTCCTGTGCCCATTCGTTTGAGCCCATGCCTATTCTAAACCAGGTGGTAAAGCATCATCCCGACCTGTGGATATGGCTGGGGGATATTATGTATGGCGACAGCCACGACATGACGGTGCTCAAGAAGAAGTACGACCTTCAAAAGAACAAACCCGAATACCAGGCATTGCTAAAAGCTACACCGGTTATAGGTGTTTATGATGACCACGACTACGGCACCAACGATGGCGGTAAATATTACAGCAAGAAAGATTCCAGCAAGCTACTGTTGCTGGACTTTCTGGATGCTCCTGCTGATGACGTACGCAGATCGCGCCCCGGGGCCTATGCGGATTACGACTATCAGGTTGGCGACCGAACGGTAAAGGTGATACTGCTTGACACCCGGTATTTTCGCGATACCCTCTATGCCGATACCACCGGCCGGCAGCGCTACCTCCCCAACCCTGACGGGGATGTACTGGGAGAGGCGCAGTGGCAGTGGCTGGAGCAGACGCTACGTAATAACCAAGCCGACTTTATTATTATCGGCAGCAGTATCCAGCTTATACCTGATGAGCAAGGGTATGAGAAATGGGCTAATTTTCCGGCTGCCCGGCAGCGTTTCTTTAAATTGCTGACTGAGACCAAACCGGCACCGGTATTGCTGATAAGCGGTGACCGCCACATTGCCGAGGTTTCCAAAATTGATTTGCCCGGGCTGGGCTTTCCCCTCTATGAGTTTACCTCAAGCGGACTTACCCACACCTGGGGGCGGCCGGGGGATGAACCCAACCGCTACCGGGTGGGCAAGCTGATGATCAGCAAGAATTTCGGGCTGATTGAAGTTGATTTCAGCCGTGGTAAACCGGTGGTTCGCTTGCAGGCACGCAGTGAGACCGACTCTCTCATGCAGCAAAATGAAATCGTATATTAGCTTATGACTGTCCGGGGTGTCGGTTTCTTCTTATTTTTTTTCGTGCTTCTGGCTAGTGGCAGAGGCAGGGCGCAGGTAATCCCCAAGCTACCGATAAAAACCTATGCCTATGATACCAACTATGTAGTTAATTATGATAAGTTGCTGGCAGTAAGGCTGGTATTACCACGCAGGTTTTATTCTATTGTGCTGGAACCGGCAGCCGGCAAGAAGCTCGTTTACCGGCCCAATATCCAGACGGCCATTGGCCTGGGTTTTACCTATCGCTGGCTGGCGGTGGATTTTGTGATAAGCCCCAACTGGAACCCGCAGCGTGATGAAAAGTACGGAGAAACCAAAGAATTTAACATGCGTGGCAGGCTGTATATGAAGCACGACATCGCTTTTGTCGATATCCGCCATTACCGGGGCTTGTATATCAGTAATCCGCAGGATTTTGAAGACCCCTGGGACGGCACCTACCCGCAGCGCCCCGATGTGCGCACTACTTATGTATCGTTGGGTTATACTTATATTCAAAATGCCAAGCGCTTTTCCTGGCGCTCGGTTTTTCAGATGGACGGGCTGATGCGCAAGAGTGCCGGTAGCTTGATGTACAGTGCGGCCCTGCAACTTAATTATACCAGTGCCGATTCCAGCCTGGTACCGTCCAATTATATGGATGGCTTTCCTCCTGAGGCAAACTTTACCAAATTGAATACGGCTACCCTTAGACTAAATGCCACCTATGCCCATATATTTTTGTACCGCAAGTTCTTTCTGGCACTATCTGCCGGCCCTGGTCTGGCGCTCAACGCAGGTAATATGTATGGCGCTACTGGCCGTCAGAGTCCGAAACTGGTTAATGTATTATTTGACACCAAAAATAGCATAGGTTATAACTCCAGACGCTGGTATGCCGGTCTCACTTTTGCCTATACCAACCAACCCATAGGCCTTACCGATGACCTGAAGATGCGCTACCGTCTGGGCGAGTTTCGCTTGTACATAGGCTACCGCATCCATGCTCCCTATGTGGTTTATTCGGTCATTAAAGAGATGAAATAAAACACCTCAGAGCAACTCATTGGCCAGGTTGGCCAGCTCGGAGCGCTCGCCTTTTTCCAGGGTAATGTGGGCATAAAGGGCGTGGTCTTTTACCTTATCTATCAGGTACGACAGGCCGTTGCTTTGCGAATCGAGATAGGGGGTGTCTATCTGGTAAATATCACCGGTAAAAATAAATTTGGAATTCTCTCCGGCCCGGGTAATAATGGTTTTAATCTCATGCGGAGTCAGGTTTTGCGCCTCATCTACTATAAAAATGATATTCGATAAACTACGGCCACGTATATAAGCCAGGGGCGAGATTACCAGCTTCTCCTGGTTGACCATTTCAGTTATTTTGGCAAACTCCCGGTCGGTTTCATGGTACTGGTGCTGAATAAATTTCAGGTTATCCCATAACGGCTCCATATAGGGGTTTACCTTCGACTTGATATCTCCCGGCAGGTAGCCGATGTCCTTGTTGCTAAGCGGTACAATGGGACGCGCCAGGTAGATTTGCTTGAAATTACGCTTTTGCTCCATAGCCGCTGCCAGAGCGATCAGGGTCTTGCCGGTACCGGCCACGCCATTCATGGTTACCAGTTTTACCTCGGGGTTGAGGATGGCATGGATGGCAAAGGTCTGCTCAGCGTTACGTGGTTTGATGCCGTAAACCGGCCGCTTGTCCACTTTTTCCACACGCCCGGTTACCGGGTTTACATAGGCCAGGGCCGATTTTTTGCCGTTTTTCAATATCAGATATTGATTTTGTTTTACCTCACCGGGCTTAAACAAGTCTTCGATCGGCACGCTACCCTCTTCGTGTATTTGGTTTATTACAGCCGGCTCAATCTTTTCGAGCGTCTCTTTGCCGGTGTACAATGAGCTGACATTCTGTATTTTACCGGTAGTATAATCTTCAGCTTGCAGGTTGAGCGATTTGGCCTTGAGCCGCAGGTTGATGTCTTTGGTTACTAAAATCACCTTGCGATCTTTCATCTCCTCTTTCAGCCGCAGGGCGGCATTCAGTATCCGGTGGTCGGGCTTGTCTTCTCCAAAAATCTCTGAGGAGTCTATCTGACCATTGCCGGGCATCAGCACCTTAAAAGTGCCCTTGGTCTTGCCGTTGAGGGGTATCCAGTCCTGCAGGCTGTGGCCTTGCGATAGCTTATCCAGCAGACGCGAGAACTCCCGGGCTTCAAAATTGCGTGAATCATTGCCTTTCTTAAAATTATCAAGCTCTTCCAGTACCGTGATAGGTATGCCGATGTCGTGCTCTTCAAAATTAAGGATGGAGTTGTGTTCGTAAAGGATAACGCTGGTGTCCAGCACAAAAATCTTCTTCTCTTTCTTTCTTGCGGGCATATCAGGCTACTGCTCAAATCAACGTTCAAAATTAGTGATTTTGCCGGCAACCCGGCAAATTGTGCCGGCTAATAATTTATTGGGGCAGGTGCTTTTTGACAAAAATCTTTCTATGTTTTCCACTCAACCGTTCATAATGCCTTTGATGCTTTTTATAATGGTTTAGTGTGCCAGGTTTTGTAATATTATCTCTTCTTTAAATTAGGTATGAATATGAAAAAACTATTGACCGCTATGATGATTGCCCTGCTGTGCTCCCCGCAACTGGGGGCGCAGGGGCGCAAAAAGCAAGCCACCACAGCCGACCCGATGCAAGGCCGGCAGAAGTACACCGGTTTCTTCGATTTCTATTACGACCGGCAAAAAGGCCAGATTTTTTTGCTGGTGGACAAACTGGATCAGGAATTCCTCTACGTCAACTCGCTGGCAGCCGGGGTGGGGTCCAACGATATCGGTCTGGATCGCGGCCAGCTTGATAAAACGCGGGTAGTGAAGTTCGTACGTAGCGGGCCCAAGCTCTTGCTTATACAGCCTAATTACCACTACCGGGCTATCACCGACAACCCGGCCGAAAAGCAGGCGGTACAGGAGGCCTTTGCCCAGTCGGTGCTCTGGGGCTTTAAAGTGGAGATGACTACCGATAAAGGGGTACTGATCAATATCACCGATTTTCTGCTGCGTGATGCCCATCAGGTAGCCGGGCGCCTGCAGCAAAAGGGGCAGGGCAGCTATCATGTCGATCGTAGCCGCTCGGCACTCTACCTGGAGCGCACTCGTGCTTTTCCGGAAAATGTGGAGTTCGAGGCAATCATCACGCTGGTGGGTAAGCCGCAGGGCGATTACATCCGCAGTGTTACACCTACCCCGCAGGCGGTTACGGTCAGGCAGCATCATTCGTTTGTTAAGCTGCCTGATGACGGCTATCAGCCCCGCAGGTTCGACCCGCGGGCCGGCTATTTCGGTATCTCATATGTTGATTATGCTGCTCCGCTGGGCCAGCCCATCGTACAGCGGTTTATCGCCCGCCATCGTCTGCAGAAGAAAGACCCTGCGGCCGCCAGGAGCGAACCGGTAAAGCCGCTTGTCTATTATCTGGACCCGGGCGTGCCGGAGCCGGTGCGCTCGGCCCTGCTCGAGGGCGCCCGCTGGTGGAACCAGGCCTTCGAGGTGGCCGGCTATATCAATGCCTTCCGGGTGGAGATGCTGCCCGAAGGGGCCGACCCGCTGGATGTGCGCTACAATGTCATTCAGTGGGTGCACCGCTCTACGCGCGGCTGGTCGTATGGCGCCAGCGTAGTGGACCCGCGCACCGGTGAGATC
>WFNR01000100.1 GCA_015488485.1 Cyclobacteriaceae bacterium
AAAATGGCTATAACAAAATTTACCGATTTGGATGTTTATAATCTGGCGGAAAGTATGGCTATGGACATCTTTCGGCTTTCTTCGGTATTTCCTAAAGAAGAGAAATATTCATTAACCGATCAAATCCGCAGATCATCACGTTCGGTGGCGGTTAATATTGCAGAAGGTTGGGGCAAAAGAAATTATGAAAATCAGTTCAAACGGCACATTATCGATTCAATAGGTTCTCTGGAAGAAACAAAATCCTGGCTCGGATTTGCACTAAAATGCGGATATTTAAATAAGCATGACTATCAAGATATTCATAATGTTCTTGATGAACTAGGCGCCAAGCTTTACATGTTGCATAAAAACTGGCACTCATGAAAAAATCCTCCTCCGACCTCAGTCATCATACCTCGGACCTCCGACCTCCGTCCTCCGGCCTCAGATCTCCGTCCTCTACCATCGCCATCATAGGTGCCGGAGGCCTTGGCCGTGAAATCCGCAACCTGGTAGAGCGTCACCACCACTTTGCCGGTTTTTTTGACGATGTAAGCCAGGAGCAGCATTATCTGGGTACCCTGCAAGACATCACCGCGGAGAGTGACTACGCTTTCCTGATCGCCCTGGGCAATCCGCAGGCCAAGAAGCAGGTAGCTGAGCGGTTGGCCCCCCTGGGGATTGCCTATACCAACCTGGTAAGCCGGCACAGCATCTTGCCGGCCGAAGCCCTACGGGGGCAAGGCATTGTGGTTTGTGACGGGGTAGTGGGTACCGTAAACATCCGTCTGGGCAACCATGTGCTGCTCAATCTCAACGTTACCATTGGCCACGATGTCACTCTTGGCGACTACTGCTCGGTAATGCCGGGGGCCAATATATCGGGTGGCGTAACCATTGGCGAGGCTACCCTCATTGGTTCGGGGGCTGTGATTCTACAGGGAATTACCATAGGCAATAACGCCCGGGTAGGAGCCGGGGCAGTGGTGACCAAAGATGTGCCCGCCAACACCACGGTGGTAGGCGTACCGGCTAAACCACGCGCCCCCTCGTTCCCCTAAAGGGGAGGCCCAGCGCGCCTGGCAGATTCACGCTTTTACTCCCATTCATGCAGCTACAAATAAGTCCTTTATGGATTAAAGAATTTATACAGAATGTCAGACAAGTGTAACTAAAATTTTGCTTTCATTCCAATCAGAAAAAGTTTAAGCTATAAATGAAAAATAGCAGATATAACAATAAACAAAAGGATAACCCAAAACCTGAACATGAAGTAGGGATGCACTTTGGTGCTCCATCTAATATATTTATCTATGCGAAAGAGTTACGCACAAAGCTAACACTGGAAGAGAAAATTCTTTGGGATAAACTAAGAAACAAATTATTGGGATATAAATTTCGCAGGCAACACCCTTTGTACAAATATATTGCAGATTTTTATTGCCATAGGCTTAGATATGTAATAGAAATAGATGGCCCCTATCATTTAAACAAGCTACAAAAGCAGTATGATATCAAACGGAGCGATGAGATGAACGAATTAGGAATCTTTGTAAGAAGATTTAAAAATGAAGAAATACAAAACAACTTGGCTGATGTTCTGGTCAGAATTCAGGCGGACCTCAAGCTAAGAGAGAAAATTTTACATCAACGCTTAAATAAGGAGTAGCCAATGCGTAGGGAGTTCCTCCTTTAGGAGGTTAGGAGGGAGCGCTGGTAGCTCGATCAATACATGATTGTACTGAGTAATAGATCTTTTTCTGAAAGGTTAAGAGATAGCCGTCCCACGCGCCCCCTCGTTCCCCTAAAGGAGAGGCTCAGCGCGCATGGCAATATTCAGCTCCCACACTTCGCGCCTTGGCGGTTAAGATCTAGCAGATCAACGATTTAAGATTTGACCCCCATCTGTCTTCAGACCTCCGACCTCGGACCTCAGTCATCAAGCTTCCAGCTTCTAACTCCATCCCTTTGCCCCTTTGCAGTTAAGCCTATCGCTTGCGGGCAGGTGTGTTGGACAGAAGACTAAACTACAAATAACCAGATACCAATAACCATCAACCAACTGCTACAAGAATACAAACCCGCCCTCTTCTTCCTGGCCCGTTTTCTCGGTATCTATGTACTAGGCAATGTGGTCTATGGCCTGTGGATCGTGAGCTTTGCTAATCAGCCCGACCCTTTCACCGCTATGGTTACCGCGCATGCTGCTAAACTGCTGCAGCTCTTCGGGTTTCCGGCCAGCACCTATGTGTCGGGTATGGCACCCAATGTAGCCTTGCAAATGGACGGCCAAACGGTAGTCAGGGTATTCGAAGGCTGCAATGCCATCAATGTTTCCATCTTGTTTGTGGCCTTTCTCTTTGCTTATAAAGGGAGCATAAAGAAAACATTTCTCTTTGCCCTGGTTGGCCTTATCGCCATCTATTTATTCAATCTGCTGCGGGTAGCCGGCCTGTTTCTGGTTGCCCGCTTTTATCCGGAGCAGCTTTATTTGATGCACAAGTTTGTCTTCACCGGCATTATCTATGCCTTTGTCTTTGTCCTCTGGTATCTCTGGGTTACCAAATTTGCCAATTCTGCATCCGATCCGGCAAGACGTGAAACCAATATTTGAAATCCACTGCTATGCCACTTAAGCGCTTGCTTCTGGTCATTATTGCCATCATTGCGCTGATAGCCCTCTACCTTTTTCAGCGCTTCAATTATGCCGCAGCGTTCTTCCCCGATACCAATGCCAATTTTCAATTTATCTTCAACCGCACGTTTCGCTATTTCTTTAACGACCTGGCCGTTATCCTTTTGTTGTGGGCCCTTTTTCAAAGCAAAAAACTGCTTAAAATAGCCTTTATCCTGCAACTATTCGGACTGGTAGTTGTCCTGCCCGTCTATTTTTATTTCAAACTTTCCTTCGAAGGGCCTACCGAATTATCATCGCCCTTACTCTCCTTTATTCACCGTATCGTTGTGAATCCCATCCTCATGTTGTTACTGATTCCGGGTTGGTATTACCAGCAACGCCTGGCGCAGACCAACAACCGTTAGCTTTTTAATACAGTTTAGACATTGCTTAAAGCTATCAGAAATGTAGGTCAACTGTGTTTTCTTGGGTCTTAAACTGGCATTTTTGCCCAAAAAGCAGTTACTTTATCCTAAATTTGGATATTAAACCCAAATACACCCGATAATTAACCGTACCGTACCATGAAGAGAGTTTTACTAGCCGTTGTTTTTGCAGGAGGAATATTTAGTGGTATTGCCGGAATGGCCCAGAATGCCGGAGATTTCCGCTCGTTCCAGTCCGGCAACTGGAATGATGTAAACACCTGGGAGCGTTATGATGGTGCCAGTTGGGTAAATCCGGCTCCATCAACACCAACTGAAACAGATGGAGTTATCACTATTCAGGCAGGCCATAGCGTGGATGTAAATCTTGATGTAAGTATTGACCAAACTGTTATTGAATCTACTGCTACATTAAATGTGGCTGGCGGTTTCACTCTTACAATCAATGATGGTGCAGGTACAGATCTACAAAATAATGGCACATTAAGTATAGCCGCTGGTGGAGGTTTTCCCCCTGGCCCAAGTGGCACGATCCAGGTTAATGGTCAGTTGGCACATGCAGGCAGTTCCTTTACGGGAGGATCTACTACCAGATTATATTTTAACGCCAACTCTACATATGATCATCAGGTTACTTCTAATCAGAATCTGCCTATAGCTACCTGGGATGCAACTTCCACTTGTCTGGTTAGTGGGAACAATGGTAATGCAGCACCAGGGAATCTGAATCAAACATTCGGACATTTTACGTGGAATACCCCAGGTCTTACAGCTAGTGTAGATTTAAATGGAGCGTTAAGTAATGTAAATGGAAATCTGTCAATATTATCTACAGGTTCCCCTTTTGTCTATTTAGGTTTAAGCTCTTCCACCGATGTTACTATCAATATTGGTGGTGACTTGATTTATGGTTCAGGGACTTATGCTTATATCACAAGTAGTGCTACTGTTACAGTTAGTGTAGGAGGGACTTTTAGTTGTGCCAGTGCTCAGTTTTTCATGAACAATACAGGTACAGCTAGCCTGGACATCGCTGGCGATTTTGTTGTTAACTCGAGTGGCTCATTTGATTTCACTTTTGACCCCGCAGGCACTTCAACAGTGAATGTTGCTGGCGATGTGGATTTCTCAGGGAGTATAATTAATACGGGTGGGGGGACAGCCCGTTTCATTGTGGACGGTACCTCTGATCAGAATTTGCTTAGTAGCTTGAACAATACAGAAAGTTTTGATTTTGAGGTCAGAAATTCCTCGTCAGCTTTCCTTTTTGGCTCGAATTCTATTCAAACAGGTGGCAACTTCTTGGTTGTGAATTTAGCTACACTTGATTTTGGGACTGGATATATTGGAGGCTCTGGTGATTTTACACTTGAATCAGGTGCGACAATTAGAGTTGGTTCAATAGATGCTGCTGGAGCAATTCAAAATAACAATACTGGTGGTAATATCCGGGTAACAGGAACTCGAACTTACACTGATGGTGGTAATATCATTTACAATGGAAGTGCTTTGCAAGCAATAGGAGATGGCTTTCCCACTACCTCTGCTGTGAATCTGGAAATTGATAATGCATCAGGTGTGGATAACACAGCAGGTTCAACAAGTATAATTGGTGATTTAACACTCACAAATGGATCTTTCAATATTGGTACAAGCAGTTCCCTTGATATCCAAAGTAACTTTATTGTGACCAATGGTACCATTGGGGGAAGCAATACCTCCAACCTTACCTTCTCCGGCTCCGGCAATATGGGTACGCTTACCATGACTACGGGGAGCGAATCGGTTAACAATTTAACCATCAGTCGCACTGGTGATTTAGTACTGGGTTCCGATCTTACTATCGGGGGAACTTTAGATCTTACGGGTAATCTGGACTTTTCCGGCCAAAGCCTGACTATTACTGGCACCTCTATTACCGGTACGGGAGGCCTTAAGAGTAATGCTTCCTCTAACCTGACCATAGGTGGATCTGGCTTTAGTGGTAACATTCCTTTTTCTGGAACAGGTAACGAGTTAAACAACCTTACCCTGGTAAGTGGTGGCGGTGCCAGTTATGGCTGGGGGGCGGCTGTAACCATCAATGGCACACTCGACCTGGCACAGGGTACACTTACCAATTCCGGGCTTAACATGGGTACGGGCTCTACCATTCAGAAAGGGGCCGGTACATGGGCAGGAAGCTCTCCTAATGCGGTAAGCAGCTACAATGTAACCTACCTGGTGGGTGGTACCACGGGCCTTGAATTGCCTACCTCCAACACAGCTTTGGCTAATCTTACAGTTACGGTTTCTGATACTGTCAAGCTGGCCTCTGCCACTACCGTTAATGGTGACCTGACCCTGAATAGCGGCACCCTGGATGCCGGCACCAATAATTTTACCATGAATGGCAGCAACTGGACGGCCAATGGCGGTAATTTTACTATTAATGCTGCCAATACTGTTACGCTGGGTACCAGTGGTACACTGACCATGGGTGGCACTTCTATAGACGGCACCCAGTTCGGTAACCTTACCATCAACAGTGGCACTACGGTCAGCGCCCCTAACGCCAATCTCAATGTATCGGGCACCTGGAACAACCAGGGCACCTTTACACCCAATGCCGGTACGGTTACCTTTAATGGGGCCAATCAGAATATCGATCCGGCCGGCCAGCCGTTCAACAACGTGACTTTTGCCGGCACGGGTACCAAAACCCTGCAAGGCACCCTCGATGTCAATGGTACGCTTACAATCAGTTCTACCCTTGATGTGGGCTCTAACCAGGATGTCCTGGTGGCCGGTTCCTGGGTAAACAACGGCACTTTCGTTGCGGCTGGTGGCACGGTTACCTTTGATGGTACCGATCAAACCATTACTTCGAATGGTCAGAATTTCTTCAACCTGGTGTTGGCCAATAGCGGCACCAAAACCCTGGGTGATGCCCTGGATGTTAACGGTGACCTGACGGTAAATTCCGGGGTTACGTTGGATGTGAGCGCTACGGCCTATGCCATCAATCTGGCGGGTAACCTCGTTAATAATGGGACTATTAATCCGCGCACCGGTCTGATTACTTTTGATGGGACTACAGCAATAAGTGGTACTTCAGCCGTTTCGCTTAATGATGTGACTATAGCCGGTAACCTGACGGCACCGGCAGCCAATATGAATGTAAGTGGCGACTGGCTGTACACCAGCGGCTCTTTCAATGCCAATGGGGGCACCATTACCTTTACCGGCAGTAACAAGAGTATTACTTCTGGCGGTCAGTCATTTGCCAATATCACGGTCAATGGAATTAACAACCTGACCCTCCAGGATGCCTTGGATATAAATGGTAACCTGGTATTGTCGGCCGGCACCTTGGATGTGGGCACCAATAATCAGATTAACCTGGCCGGTGACTTCACTGCTTCAGGCGGCAGCTTCAATGCCGCGGCCGGCTTGCTGGTGCTGGATGGCACCAACCAGGCGGTTGATGGTGGCGGGGTTACCTTCAATGATCTACAGTTGAGTGCTTCCACCACGGCCACCTTTGCTGGTAACCTCAACCTGACCGGTGACTGGAATGCCCTGTCTGGCTCGACCTTTAGCGGTACCGGCACTGTTTCTTTCACCGGCAGTGCTACGCAAAATATTACCAGCAGTGGTAACTCATTCGGTAGTGTTACGGTAGCCGGCACAGGCGGTGTAGTGCTGCAGGATGCTCTTGATGTAAATGGTGACCTTACTATTTCTTCCAGCTTGAGTGTAGGCGCCAACGATATTACGGTAGCCGGCAACTGGGATGCTTCGGGTGGCACCTTTACAGCCGGTACGGCAAGTGTTACTTTCGATGGTGGGGCGCAAAATATTACCTCAGGAGGTAATGCCTTTAATAACCTTACTATAGCTGGCACAGGCAGTAAAACCCTGCAGGATGCCCTCGATGTGAATGGCAGTATTACTATCAGTTCTACCCTGGATGTGGGTACTGATAATGCCGTGGCTGTAGCCGGTGACTGGACCAACAATGGCACCTTTACCGCGGCCAATGGCAAGGTTACTTTCGATGGAGGCGGTACCTCCAATGTGCTGGGCTCGGCCACTACTCAGTTCTATGATATGGATGTAACCGGCACCACTAATGTGGAAATAGAGACCACCCATAGCCTGGCGGGCACGCTTACTCTGGTAGATGCTGCTTCGGCATTTGATGCCGATGGCTCGGGCGGTGCCGGAGTGTTCACCCTGGTATCGACCAACGATAACCCGGCTACCGATGGCCGCATAGCCGCTATACCTACTCCGGCCAATTTTACGGGTGATGTTACCGTGCAGCGCTATATGTCGTCAGAAGGCGGTATCTGGCGCTACCTGGCTGCCCCGGTATCAGGCCTTACCGTGGCCGATTGGCAAACGCAGTTTCCGATAACCGGTAATTTTACCGGAGCTGATGATTTGGGTGGTGCTAACTTACCTTCCTTGTATATTTATGATGAAACCCATACCGGCATAGCCGATTCCGGCTGGGTAGCCTATCCTTCTTCGGCCAACACCGAGCCTATCACCCCCGGGGTAGGATATTCGGCCTTTATTCGTGCCAGCAGCGGGCAGGTTACCGTAAATCAACGCGGCCCGATTAACAAAGGAGACTTTAACTTCTCGGTAAGTTACACAACAGGTTCTGGCGTTACCCATGACGGCTGGAACCTACTGGGCAACCCATATCCTTCTTCATTGGATTGGGATCAACTGTGGACCAATGGCGCTACCAATATTGATGCTACTGTGCATATCCGGGATAATGGTAATAGTGGGGTTTATGCTACTTACAATGCCAGCACCAACAGCGGTACCAATGGTGGTACCCAATATATTGCGCAGGGACAATCGTTCTGGGTGCAGGCCAATGCCGCCAGTCCCTCGCTTACGGCTACCGAAGCCATGAAAACTACCGGCACGCATAGCTTTTTCCGGGTAGCGCCTCCGGAAAATTATATTCGTATAGCGCTGAGTGACGGTGCCAACAAAGATGAGACACTGATTCATTTCTTTGACGATGCCCTACCCGGCAAGGATAAGTACGATGCCTATAAGCTGAAAAATAGCATTTTTAATCTGGCTACCGTTATGGAAGATACAGCCAATATGGTAATCCAAGCCATTGCCAATACAGGCTGTGACCAGATAATTAAATTGGATGTATACAATATTGCGGCCGGCAACTATTCCCTGGACTTCTCCGAACTTGATAGTTTTACGGAAAACCTACAGGTGTACTTGCAGGATAACTATACAGGCACCTACAACCTGGTGAGCAATGGTTATTCTTATCCGTTTACAATTACAGCAGATTCCGCCTCGTTTGGCATGGATCGTTTTGCCATTGTCTTTGAAAAGCCGGATATCAATACCGACTTGCTGGTGGCGGCAGATAATATTTGTGAGCAGGAGCAATCTGCGGTAACGGTACAAGGAGCAGAGGCAGGCATCAACTATTACCTTACCTACAATGGCACGGGCGTATCCGATACCCTGACCGGCACTGGCGGTGATCTGCTGCTGACCGTGGCCGAACCGGCTGCACCCGGTACTTACGAGTATGTTGTTATGGCCGATAATGGTTGTCAGGCTATAGCGCTTACCAATAAGGCTGTGGTGGAAGTGAAGCAGCTGTATGCAGTTACACAGGTGGTGGGCGACCAGTCGTGCGGTACCAACAGCCTTACTTTGCAGGCTGCCGGAGCGCCTGCCAATGGCAAATACCTGTGGTTTAACGAAATGGCAGACGAACTACCTATAGCTGAAACGGTAACCGGGGAATATCAAACACCGGTAATTGATTCTACCCATACTTTCTATGTGGCTATTGCCAATGAATTGGGTTGCCCGGGAGAGAAAACTCCTGTAGAGGCCGTGGTAATTAACCTGGATATACCGGTAATCAGTATGGATACGGTAGATTTCAGAGTGTATCGTCTTACTTCCAGCTATGTCCAGGGCAACCAATGGTACCGCGATGGACAGCCCATTCAGGGTGCTACAAGCAATACGTTGATTATCGATGAGCCGGGCGTTTATTCGGTAGTGGTAGAGCAAAGCGGCTGTACGGTAGAGTCGGAGGTATTTGACCTGGATGACCTGGTTACCGGTCTTGACGATGAATTGACTGCCGACCTGATTAGTGTGGCACCTAACCCGTTTGTTTCGCAAGTCGAAATAAACCTGAATGCTGAGCAGTTTAACCTGCGCAAGACCCGCATAACCATCTACGATATCAACGGCAGCATAGTATATTTCAACAAGAAATTGAAAAATGAATATAATTCAGTAGATTTGAGTCAGTTAAAAAGTGGAATTTACCTGCTTAGCGTATATGACGGGCAAACCGGTGTACAGTACAAACTAGTGAAAGAATAAGATGAAGAGTTGGCTAAAGATAATCGTTGTAACCATAGTTATATCTTTTATTGTTATTCAAGCAATCCATGCCCAGCCCGGAAACCCCGGAGGTGACCCTGATGTGCCGTTAGGCGGTATCGAGTGGCTACTGGCGGCCGGGGCGGCTTTTGGCGCTAAAAAATGGCTTGACAGAAACAAAAAACGCTGATTCGCATTGTCTGCTATGTTGGCCCGTTTCACTAATATCAGGATACTCCCGCGGTGGATCATTGTGGTAATTGATCTGGGGCTGACACTGCTGGCTGCCAGTCTGGCTTATTTGCTGCGCTTTAATTTCGATCTGGTAGCGGTTTATAATTCTACTTTTTACACCGGCATATTGGTGTTTGTAGGGGTGAATCTGCTGGCCTCGCTGGCTACCGGTCTCTATGCCGGTATTATCCGCTATACCGGGCTGGAGGACGGTCTGCGGGTGGTTTCCACCACCGGTTTGGCCACCTTACTGGCTACCGCCCTCAATATGTTGTTTGTCATGCGTGCCGACAGGGGCCTGATGCCTTTCTCAGTTATTATCATCGCCTTTTTGCTTACCAACTTTTTCTTGGTTACTTACCGGCTACTGGTTAAGTGGCTGTTTGCCCATTATAAGGGCATGCGTGGCTATTCCCGCAACGTCCTGATTTTCGGTGCCGGTGATTCGGGACAGCAAACCCGGCAGATACTGAGCCGGGAGCCCAATATCCGCGTGGTAGGGTTCCTGGAAGACGATAGCAGCAAGATAGGTAAAGTGCTGAATGGAGTGCGCATTTATGATGCCCGCGATAACCTGCCTGTTCTTTTTGAAATGCTGAACGTGGCCGAATTGATTATTTCGGTGCAAAACCTGCTGGTAGAGCGCAAAAAGGAGCTGGTGGATACCGCTATCGAGGCTGGCGTAAAGGTGCGCAACGTGCCACCTGTACACAAGTGGATTAAGGGCGAACTAAGTGTAAGACAAATTCAGGATATCAATATTGAGGATTTGCTGGGGCGTGATGCTATCAAGATTGACAACTATTATGTAAAAAGTGAATTAAGTGGTAAGCGCATCCTGATTACCGGTGCAGCCGGCTCAATAGGCAGTGAGATTGTGCGTCAGGTATTACGCTTCGAGCCGGCCGAGGTTGTGTTGTTCGACCAGCACGAAACGGGCGTTTTCAACCTGCAGGCCGAACTCAATGCTAATAGCCGCTATGCCACGCAGAAGATCACTTACTTGGTGGGTGATATCACCAGCCGCGAGCGCCTCAAGGCTTGTTTTGAAGAGCACCGGCCGGAGGTAATCTTTCATGCCGCAGCCTATAAGCACGTGCCCCTGATGGAGGGTAACCCTACCGAAGCGGTATTGTGCAATGTGCTGGGTACCAAACATCTGGCCGACCTGTCGGAAGAGTTTGGCGTGGATAAGTTTATTTATATTTCTACCGATAAAGCGGTAAACCCTACCAATGTGATGGGCGCCTCCAAGCGTATCGGGGAAATGTACATCCAGGCGCTTAACAATGTAAAAGTAAACGGCTCGGTAACCAAAACCCGTTTTATTACTACCCGTTTTGGCAATGTGCTCGGCTCCAATGGTTCGGTTATTCCTTTGTTTAAGGAGCAGATCGCCCACGGTGGACCGGTTACCGTTACCCATCCCGAAATCACCCGCTTTTTTATGACCATTCCCGAGGCCTGCCAGTTGGTGCTGGAAGCTGCTGCCATGGGTAAGGGCGGAGAGATATTTATTTTCGATATGGGTGAGTCGATTAAGATTGTTGACCTGGCCGAAAAAATGATTCAATTGTCGGGCTTTAAGCCGCACGAAGATATAGACATAGTCTTTACCGGCTTGCGCGATGGCGAAAAACTCTATGAAGAGCTGTTGGCCACGGCCGAAGACACCATTCCTACCTATCACAACAAGATACTCATCGCCAAGGTGGCGGAGCATCCCTTCTTCCAGGTAAGCAAGGAGGTAGATGCGCTAATCAACCTGGCGCGCAATCATTCCGATCTGGAGGTTGTCCAGAAAATGAAAATCATGGTGCCCGAGTACAAGAGCAACTCCTCCAAGTACGAGGCCCTTGATGACGATCGCCTCAGCCAGGGCGCCTGATAGCCGGCTTCAACGCTTCTTCGCCTTCCTCCTCCCATACCATCGCCAGTTTTTCCATTACTTCTACCTCCAGGCTTAGACAGCCGAACTCTTCCGTAACCCTGCCTTGCAACCAATAGACGCCCGGTCCGCGAAACGGGTATTGTCGGGCGCTGTCGGGGAAGTGCACCGTTTCAAAAAAAGCACCTTCCTTATCGCGAAAAGTACCGAAATGCATCAGTTGCTTACGGCTGGTGACCACCTTTTTGCGGTGCACAAAGTAGCCGGCTATCTGTATTTTGCTACCCACATGATCGCCCATTTGTTTGGCGCTAATTCCCTCACCGGGTGGTGCTTCCACCAGTTCAAAGGGGCTGCACAGGGGGAAGCCCAGCAGTTCTATTTCATCGCGGGCGTCTTCGCGCAGGGTGTGGCCGAATGCCGGTAATGCCAGCGGGCGGGTGGGCGCCTTAAACAGCCCTGCCGGGGCTGTTTGCCTGCTGCCTGACAGCAGCAGGTGCGCTTCCCACAGCAAGGCTTTCTTGCTGTGGCCGGTGAAGCGCAAGGCGCCCACCCGTATCAACGGTTTGAGCTGCTCCAGGGTCAGAGGCACGCGTTCCGCCAGGTCGGCCAGCGACCGGTAGCGGCCATGCCGCTGGCGCTCCTGCAAGAGCCGCTCAAGCACCTGACGCTCCAGACCGGCAATCATACCCAGCCCCAGCCATACGGTGCGGCCGTGCAGGGTGGCGGTCAGCTCACTGCTGTTCAGGCAGGGGGCTTCCACCAGAGCGCCACACTGGCGTAGCTCATGCACATAGGTTTCGGTATTGTAAAAGCCGCCCCCGTTGTTGAGTACGGCCACCATATAAGCCAGCGGATAGTGGGCCTTCAGGTACAGGCACTGGTAGCTCTCCACGGCATACGAGGCCGAATGCCCCTTGGCAAAAGCATAGCCGGCAAAGCTCTCTATCTGGCGCCATACCTCTTGCGCCTCTGCTGGCGCTATGCCACGTGCCCGGCAGTTGCTGAAAAAGCTGTCGCGGGTTTTCTGGAACTCGGCCCGTGAACGAAACTTACCTGACATGCCACGTCTCAGGTGGTCGGCCTCCTGCAGGCTCAGCCCGGCAAAATAGTGTGCCACCTTGATCACATCTTCCTGATAGACCATCACCCCGTAGGTGTCGGGCATGATGTCGAGCAGCACCGGATGGGCGCGCTTCTTTACCTCTTCGGGGTGGCGGTAGCGCAGTATGTATTCGCGCATCATTCCCGATTTGGCCACCCCCGGCCTGATGATCGAGCTGGCCGCCACCAGCCCGGTGTAGTTGTCCACCGCCAGTTTTTGCAGCAGCATGCGCATGGCCGGTGACTCAATGTAAAAACAACCGATGGTGCGGCCCGTGCGCAGCAACTGCTTGATGGCCTCATCCTGCTTAAGCTTTTCCATATCGTGGATGTCGATAGCGCCTGTTTGCTTGTCAAGGCGGCTGATGATGTGCAGCGCTTCCCTGATCTTGCCCAGGCCGCGTTGGCTGAGGATATCGAACTTATGAATGCCGGCATCTTCGGCTATTTCCATATCAATATGGCTGGTGGCGAAGCCCTTGGGCGGCAGAAAGGTGGCTGTATAATAGTGAATGGGTTTCTCGGTGATGATGATACCTCCGGCATGTACGCTCAGGTGGCTGGGGAAACCGCTGATCAGCCCGGCATAACGCAGCACCAGCCGGGTAATTTTGTCGGGGTGGGCAGGGGGTGTGCTGCCGCTAAGCCTGGCGATCTCGTGGGGTGGCAGCCCGAATACCTTGCCCAGCTCGCGTACCGCGGCCCGCTGTTGGAAGGTGTTGTAGGTGGCCAGCAGGGCTACATGCTTAAAGCGCCTGAAGATATAGGCAATCACATCATCGCGGTCGGTATGGGCAAAATCGATATCGAAATCAGGTGGATTTTTGCGGTACAGGTTGATGAAACGCTCGAAATACAGGTCCAGATCGATGGGGTCTACATCGGTAATGCGCAGCAGGTAGGCTACCAGGCTGTTGGCACCACTGCCGCGCCCTACATAAAAATAGCCTTTGCTGCGGGCGTACGACACGATATCCCAGTTGATCAGGAAGTAGGCTACGGCATCTTTCTGGCGGATGACGGCAAGCTCTTTTTCCAAACGCACATAGATACGGGGGGCGGGCTGGCGATAGCGCTCAGGCAGCGCCCGATAGCAGAGTTTCTTCAGCAGGGCAAAATCCTTGCGGGCCGAGCCGGTGTAGGTGCGCTGGTTTTTGTGTGGGTATTGCTCCCCGAATTCGAAATATACCTGACAGTTGTCCAGCAGTTGCCGGGTGTTGTACAGGGCCTCGGGGAACTCGCCAAAGGCTTCCAGTAGCTTTTCCGGAGCAACGGGCCGGTGTTGTGGCCGGCCGCAGGCCTGCGGGGGCACTTTGCTCAGCAGGGTGTTCAGGTCGATGGCGCGCAGCAGCCGGTGGATGTTGAAATCGCGCTGGTGGCGGAAGGTAATGGGCTGTAGGATTACCAGTTTATGCAGGGGCGTAGTGCTCTGCCGCAGGCGCAGGCGCGGCAGGTCGTCCAGGCCAACACCGATATATTCATTCGGGCGCAGGTGGGGCGGATGCTTGGCGAAAGGGTAGATGATATAGCTGTGCCGTAGCCCCGGAGCCTGGGCCGGGAAGGGCCGCTGGTGGTGCAGATACTCCGAGAGAAAGCGGTTGAGGGCCATAAAGCCGTGGTTGTTGCGGGCCAGAGCAACAAATTGCTGCTCCACACCATTGCGGAAGTCGATGCCCAACACCGGCTTGATATGATATTGCGGGGCCAGACGCACGAACTCCAGGGCGGCTGAGGTATTGTTGATATCAGTTAGCGCCAGCGTGCTGATGCCCATGCTGCGGGCGGTGGCCAGTAGCTCTGCCGGGCTCATCACCCCGTAGCGCAGGCTGAAGTAGGTGTGGTTGTTCAGGTACATGGCCTTAGCGTCTGGTTGCTACAGCTTCCGGCCAGCCGGCTGCCCGCATAACGGCCCTTTTGCCAAACCGCTGGCGCAGGTGGTCCATCGCCTGGTACAGGTTAATCTTCTCTTCGGTGTCGTCAAACAGATTGATCTGGTAGCCGCCACCTACCAGGTGGCTGAAGCGCACGCCCACCAGCCGCACCAGCAGTCTGCGGTTGTAGAGCTTGTCGAAAAGCTCCAGCGCCCGGGGTATCAGCAGGTGGTCGGCAGCGGTATAGGGCAGGTGCATCTGGCGGCTGTGGGTGTTGAAGTCGGCATAGCGTACTTTTACCGCCAGGCAGGCAGTGAGCTTATGCTCCTGGCGCAGCTTGAAGGCCAGCGCTTCGGTTATGGCGGTGATAACGCTGCGCAGGTGTGCTACATCGGTGGTGTCGCTGTCGAAAGTGCGCTCGGTGGAAATCGACTTGCTTTCGCAGTAGGGTACCACCGGACTGTTGTCGATGCCGTTGCCCTTTTTCCAGAGGGTGATACCATAGCGGCCCAGGGCGGCCTCCATCAGTTCTACCGGCATCTGCTGCACGGTGCTGATGCGCTTGAGCCCCAGTCCCGCCAGGGTTTGATAGGTGCTGGCGCCTACCATGGGTATTTTTTTTACCGACAAAGGAGCCAGAAAAGGCTTCTCGAGGCCCTGAGCGATACGCAGGTGCCCCGGCTTGGCCTCGTTGGTAGCTATTTTGGCTACGGTTTTGTTGGTAGCCAGGCCAAATGAGATGGGCAGACCGGTTTCTTTGTTAATACGCTGCTGCAACTCCAGGGTCATCCGGTAGCTGCTGAAAAAACGCTCCATGCCGGTCATGTCAATATAAAATTCATCTATGGAGGTTTTTTCATACAGCGGTACGCTGCTGCGGATAATCTCGGTGACCATGGCTGAAAAGCGACTGTAATCGGCCATATTGCCGCGTAGCACTACGGCTTCCGGGCATAGCAGCCGGGCGGTTTTCATGGGCATGCCCGAGCGGATGCCGAATCTGCGGGCTTCGTAGCTGCAAGAGGCTACCACCCCACGATCGCTGGCGCCTCCTATCAGCACCGGGCGGCCCTCTAGCTCGCGGTTTAGCAGGCGCTCTACCGATACAAAAAAGGTATCGAGGTCCATGTGGATGATCACTCTTTCGGCCATAGGGCAGTATGTTTTTTTGTGTCTGTAAAATTAATTAATATAGAGCTAAAATATTTAGTAAAAACTAAATAAAATAGCTAAATAAAATAATTGGCAGAAAAAAACAGGTTATGGTTTTCGGTATTTATTTTTGAAAAAAACATCAAACAATTGACTTATGAAGAAGCATTTTAGATTGATTTTGTTATTTGTCTTCGTATGCGGTGTTGGCATGACATCCGTACGGGGACAAAAGGTTTACGGCAGTCAGCTCAGCGACCGGAAAATGGTGCCGGCTGCCGATTTGCCGGCCCTACTCGCAGGTCAGGAAACCGTAGAGGCCAAGCTTAGCGGCCAGGTGGTTGAAGTGTGTCAGAAAAAGGGCTGCTGGATGAAAGTGGATATGGGCAACGGCTCCACTTTACGGGTTACTTTTAAAGACTACGGTTTTTTTGTGCCGAAAGACATTGTTGGCAAGACCGTTGTTTTTGAAGGCCAGGCTAAAGTAGAGAAAGTGCCAGTGGAGACCTTGCGCCATTATGCCGAAGATGCCGGTAAGTCGCAGGAAGAGATAGATGCCATTACCAGCCCTGAAGAAAAGATAAGTTTTGTGGCCAGTGGCGTAATGGTCAATAATTGATCAGAACTTATAGGCAAAAACAAAGCCATAGACCACCCCGTCAAACAGGCGGGTGTGGTCCCAGCTTATATCGGGAATCACCTCCCAATTGGCCTGGTGTAGACGCAGTGGGTATTTGAGGCCTGTTTTCATCAGGCCCAGGTTTTCGTTTTTCTCCAACTCTACCCCATAGCCACCATACAGAATAAGCCCCCGATATAGCCGTATTGCTGCTACCGGTAATAGCAGCAATGCCTGCTCGCGATTGATCTCTGTTATGATGTTGCCGTCTTCGTCTTTTTTGATAATATGCGAGCCCAACTCCAGTTCGGTGAGCAACCCCAGGCCTAGCCAGGGCCGCAATTCTCTGATGTACTCAGCGCCTATGGTAGGCAGATTAAAGCCCGACTGTACAATGATGGTGTTGCCAATAAACAGCCCCACATTGTTCAGACGTTCCGTTTCATGCTCGGTGGCACTGTGTGTTTCGGCAGTATGCTGTGCCTGGCCCGCCAAACCGGCCAATGTGCTGAAAAAAAAGATGATAAGTACCCGTTTCATTGCACCAAAAAATTATACCGACATTTTTTTACGCTCATGTTCATTCAAATAGATTTTGCGCATACGAATTGACTGGGGGGTTACCTCCAGGTACTCGTCTTTTTGAATATACTCCAGTGCTTCTTCCAGCGAGAATTCTTTTTTGGGAGCGATTTTAACATTCTGGTCTGAGCCTGCCGCCCGCATGTTGGTCAGCTTTTTGCCTTTCTGTACGTTTACCACCAGGTCGTTGTCGCGGCTATGCTCACCGATCACCTGGCCGGCATAGAGTTCTTCTCCGGGCTCTACAAAAAACACCCCGCGATCCTGTAACTTGTCGAGGGCGTAGGCAGTAGCCGGACCGGCCTCCATCGAGATGAGCGAGCCGCTGATGCGACCGGGCAGGTCGCCTTTGTAGGGCTGGTATTCCTTGAAGCGGTGGTTCATTACCGCCTCTCCGGCCGTGGTGGTCAGGATGTTGTTGCGCAGGCCGATCAGGCCGCGGGCCGGTATGTCAAACTCCAGGTGCTGCACATCGCCCTTGGGCTCCATTACGGTCAGCTCGCCTTTGCGCTGGGTTACCTGCTCTATCACCTTGCCGGCATAGGCTTCGGGTACGTCTACCACCAGGTGCTCTACGGGCTCATGCCGGGTGCCATTTATTTCTTTAAAAATAACCTGCGGTTGGCCTACCTGCAGTTCATAGCCCTCTCTGCGCATAGTCTCAATCAGTACCGAGAGATGCAGGATACCGCGACCATAGACCAGAAACTTATCTTCCGAATCGGTTTCTTCTACGCGCAGCGCCAGATTTTTTTCGGTTTCTTTCAGCAGGCGCTCACGCAAATGCCGGGAAGTGACATATTTGCCTTCTTTGCCGAAAAAGGGTGAGTTGTTGATGGTAAACAGCATGCTCATGGTGGGCTCGTCAATGGCAATGCGTGGCATTACCTCGGGGTTTTCAAAGTCGGTAAGGGTATCTCCGATGTCGAACCCTTCTATGCCCACTACGGCACAGATGTCTCCGGCCCGCACTTCGCTAACGCGTTTCTTACCCAGCCCTTCAAACACATTCAGCTCTTTGATTTTTACCTTTTGCAAGCTGCCATCAGCCTTGCTCAGGCCCAGGGTGGTGCCTTCCTGCAGGATGCCCTGGTACACCCTACCGATGGCAATGCGGCCTACATACGAGGAGTATTCGAGCGAGGTGATCTGCATCTTGGGTACCCCGTCAGCAAAGGGGGCGGGGGGTATTTCGGCTACAATGGCATCTAGCAAAGGCAGGATGTTGTCGGTGGGTTGTTGCCAGTCGGTACTCATCCAGCCTTGTTTGGAGGAGCCATACAAAGTATAAAAATCGAGCTGTTCTTCGCTGGCATCGAGGGCAAACATCAGGTCAAAGACCTGCTCGTGCACCTCATCGGGGCGGCAATTTTCCTTATCCACTTTGTTGATTACCACAATAGGCTTCAGGCCCAGCGCCAGGGCTTTGCCCAGCACGAAGCGGGTCTGTGGCATCACGCCCTCAAAGGCATCTACCAGCAAGAGTACGCCATCGGCCATTTTGAGTACCCGCTCTACCTCACCACCAAAATCGGCATGACCCGGGGTGTCAATAATGTTGATTTTGACATCGTTGTAGGTTACGGCTACGTTTTTGGAGAGAATAGTGATACCGCGCTCGCGCTCCAGGTCGTTGTTGTCGAGTATCAGCTCGCCTGTCTGCTCATTGGCCCGGAAGACCTCGCAGGCATGAATGATTTTATCTACCAGGGTGGTTTTGCCGTGATCTACATGGGCAATAATGGCAATATTACGGATTGATGTCATCTGATTTTTTATTCAAGGCGCAAAGGTAACGATATTCCCGCGGAATAAGTTCTGCGCTATGAAAATGACCAAGGAAGATTATTTGCTTTGCTCTCTGGCCAGCCACTGCTGCCAGATAGTATGAGCCGGGCGTTTGTTGCCGGCACCATCCTCCAGACCGTTGTCTTTCCATATTCTTAAGGCAAAGAGGGCATTTGGCGTATGGTTGTAAAGCAAGTCATAATCGCGGTAAATAAACCACATCACAAATTGGGCATTGAGTTCGTTGGTTTTGCCTAGCAGCCGGGCAGCATAGGCGGCCTGCCAGTCGGGGGTGCCTTTTATATTTATGCCTATTTCATGCAAATCGAGGTCTTCGGCTATGTAACCGGTTTCCGATATGCCGAAGGGCTTGTCGGGAGACAGGTTGTGCATATAATCTAGCCAGTCTGAAGGCAGCAGGTCGGGGTTGGCATCCTGGCCGGGCTTGTCGAACAGCCAGAAAGGGTAGGTGCTTACCGCTATCATATCTGTATAGGGCAGCAGCTGGGCCGTCAGATCCAGCAGTTGCTGGCGGTTTTTGTTGAAAGACTGATCCTGAAGGGTGAGAAAGACAGGCAGGTTGGGATATTCCGTTTTTAGGGTATGGTAAACGGTGTCGGCCAAAACCAGGAATTGCTCGAAAATAGCCGTATTGGGTAGAAAGCTACCATTGGCTTCTATGCCATAGGCAAAATAAGTCGGTTTTATCTGGTCAATGATTCTGCGGCAATAGTTCAGGTAAGCGGCTATCACCTCTGGGTGGGCGAAATTATAGCTGTTCCAGGGTGGTGGTAGCGGCTGATGCGATCCGGCATCGTTCCAATAGCCCGCCAGACTGTCGCGGCTGAGGCTTATGGGCGTAGCGGTAAGCATAATTTTATGGGTGGCCGCCATATCGGCTGCGGATGCCAGGGTACCGGCCACTTCAGCAGGAAAGGGTTGACCGCTCAGGGCTTCCTGCCAGGGCACTCCGTAATCGAGGTGGATGAGCACCATATCGCTGTTGGCCAGCGCATTATTGTAGCTGGTAGTCAGGGCTTCGCTGCCCAGATCGTAGGGAAAAGGGGTTACCCCCATATTGAAACTACGTGTATCGTTGGCAGGGAGATGATCATTTTTGCGACAACTTAGCAACATCATCATAAAAATGCCTGCCAGTAATAATCTGTATTTCATCTTGGTAAGGTAAGTTTTTTTTGGTAAAGCAAACCCCGGCCCACGTTCGGACCAGGGTTTGGCAACCACACACTCAACCTATAGGGAATTATTGAAAATCAATTTGCAGGTTGGCAATCATAGCCGGGTTGTAGGGAGTAAGGTCTTGCAGGCGCGGTTCCAGGTGCTGCCACAGGCCTGAAGGTGGCGTGCCACCGGCCACAAACCCCTCATTGGTAAAATAACCGGGCGCTGCGGTGTTCATCAGGTACAGGTCTATCATGTCCTGGGTGATGTTGGGGAAAGCGGCATAAATCTGCTCGGTAAACACATTCTTGATAGAATAGTCGCCCAGTATCACATCGCGGTCGGAGCTATCCAGGTTGTTGGGTGGGAGTCCCACTTCTACTACCGACAGGCCGGCATCCTCATCAGCGCTACCCACAAAGGCCCAGTTGAAACCGGTGTCATTGGTAAAGAAGCGGGCATTGGGGTGGCTGGAGTTGCCATACACATCGATAATATTGCCGCTCTTACCTACAAACATCTTCATGCTGCGCATAGAGTAAGGGTTGTCAGTGGGTTCGTCCAGCGTCAGATTGGCAATGGTTACAATCATGTGGGCGTCATAACCCAGTGGGCTGTCACTGTTGTATTCAATCTTCACCATAGCTTCGCCCTCATCGGCATCGTGCAACACATCCAGGTTAGCCGGTTTGATAATCGCTACCCCTTTTACCGGCTCACGGTTCCAGAATATCTGCATGGCATAGCCACCGTCATGGTCGTTTTCCAGCTCGGCATCGGTTATGGTGAGGCCATACTCATACACTACGCCATCGTACTCGGGGTTTTCCACTACTACCAGGTTTTTTACCCGGCCATCATCATCGCTTTCGTAAGAGAGCGTCAGCACGCGGTCGATGTTGTGCTTACGAATAGCGGTAATTACCTCATCTACAATCTGGGCGGCTGATTCGCCCACCCACACAAAAGTAGCCAGGTGCTCGTAGATATCGTTGCCCTGCAATACGTCTTCGCTCACCCGTCCGCCAGCTATGCGCCCGGCCGGGTTTTGGTTGGAAAGGCTGTTGGGGATGTCTATGCCGAATTGGCTCGGCAGGATATCGGCTTGCGGTTCAACAGCCGGATTTTTCTCACAGGCTATAAAGAGCAGCGCCACCATCCACAAGGCCAGTACGCTTTTCCAGGTTTTTACAATTAGCTTTTTCATTGTTTTCTTGGTTTAGGGTTTTAGAACTTTTTGTTGCTTCCGGAAGTTCTGTTTCAATTATAGAACACCCTGATGTTTGTCTTCCCCTATGCTGTCAGCAAAATTTTTATTGTATAAATTATAAGTATCTGTTTTAAAGAAAGTTATAAACCATTAGTTCAAAGGTTTTACTACCACTGTATCGGTAATTACCGTTGACAAGGCGAAGAAACCGGTAGCGCCTGTGCTCAGGTTGGTAGCCGGATTGGCCGGGTAGGTATCGAAAAAGCCACCGCGCCAGGCGGTTTCGGAGAGCATGCCACGCAGGTAGGCCCGGTAGGCCTCTGATACCGAATATTTCTTTCGAATTATGATACTACCGGCTGGAAAGGCCACCACTTCCTGGTCAGGCGGAAACTGCGCCTGCACATCTATATTCTTCAGGTCATAGACTGTCACCTCGGCTTGACAGGGTAGGCTGCCGGTGCAAAAGCCGGTTGCCTGCCAGTCTATCCGGTGTTCGATGTAGTTGGCTTTATCACCGCTGGCTTCGGGTACCAGCACATAAGTACTGTCGTTGGCCGGCCGGTAATTAAAAGGCGGCAGCGGCTCCACCGGCTCCTGCACATCGGTGGCAAAATAGGTCTGCCCGCCATAGTCAATGACCAGCGTATAGAGCCGGTTGCTGACAATACGCAGGCTGTCGGTCAGGTAGAGGCCGCTGCCGGGCGGCTCTTCGGTCAGGGTTTCGGTGCTGCTGCCGGTATAAAGGCGTACAACTGCCCCGCTTAACGGCTCTGCAGTACCGTCCTGTTGCAGGTAGGGGCGCGTTAGCTTTACTGTATGGCGTTTAAACTCGTTGGTGAGCACGGCCTCCACCACCAGCAGCGGTTCATCTTGTGGCTGCAGCCGCCAGTTGATGGCTTCTTCGCAGCTAATTAGCACCAGGGCAAGGCATAATATGATAAATGTTTTTCCGGTGGTCATGGCTCAGAATTTGAATTGATAACTGATAGCCGGGGTAAGGCGAAACAAGTATGTTTGGGTAGTAAGGCGATTGCTGCCCGGCAGGTTTACCGGCACGGCAAATTTGCCGTCTGCAGTTGCTATTTTATTGAAGTTGATAAATATCGGGTTTTTGCGACTGTACACATTATAAACCGATAGCGTGATACTATGGTGAAAGCGACTGGTGAGCCGCTTGTTTAGTATAAATTTTAAAGCCAAATCCAGGCGGTGGTAGGGTGGCAGGCGGTCGTTGTTGCGCTGGCTGTACACAGGTACCTCGGTACCGTTGAAGTGGTAAAAAGCCGTTGGCGAGGAAAAAGGCAGGCCCGACAGGTACATAAAATGGCTGCTGAGGGTAGTGCGTGGCCCCAGGTCGTAGGCCACCTCCAGATTCAGGTGGTGCGGGCGGTCGGCATAGTTGTTGAAAGGGCGGCCGCCATCGATAGCGGCAAAGCGGCTTTGTGAGCGGGCATAGGTATAGGCCGCTTGACCACGCAGGCGCCCCTGCTTTTTGCGAAGCAGTACCTCCGCCCCATAGGCGTTGACCAAGCCGGTAACCAATTCGGCCTCGATGGTCGGGTTCAGCAGGGTGGCGGCATGGTCTTTATAATCGAGCTGGTTATACATCCATTTGTAAAAAAACTCAGCCTGGAGTTCAAGGCCGTATGCCGGCATCACACGGTAGTAACCCAGGCTAAGCTGGTCGGCCTGTGCCGGCTTAATGTTGGGGCCGCTGGGCAGCCATACCTCGAATGAGCTGAACGGGCTGATGGTATTGCTGATCAGGTGGAGGTTTTGCACCATACGCCCATAGCTGAACTTTAGCGAGGCGGCCGGTTCAAGGGCATAGCTGAGCGTAAGGCGCGGCTCGCCCTGCCAGTAATGGTTGTAAAACTGTCCGGGAGCATATTCGGTAGTGTCAATGGCCAGGCCGTTTTCATTAAAAGTATATTCAAAGGCATCGCCCAGACTGCTGAACAGCGATAGTCGCAAGCCATACTTGAGGGCCAGTCTGGAAGTGATATTTAGCTGGTGTTGGCCGTACAGGGCTGTTTCCAGGTTGTTGCGCACCGATACCACCAGCTCGGGCGGCACCGGTTCGTTGGTTTGCAGGTTGCCGGGGTTAAGGGTACGTGCAGTAATGTTAAGGCCGGCCTTGATCTCCCGGTTGTGGGCGCCAAACCAGGAGATCTCCGTTTTGAGGCCCAGCTCGCCTATACGCGACCGCCAGTATTGGTTGGCTTGCCGGTTGTAATACAGGCGATAGGCGTAGTTGCTGCCATAAACAATGGTATTCATAAATACATGGCCTTTTATCTGGTAGTTCCAGCGCAATGAGCCGTTGAGGTTGCGCCAGCTAAGTCCTTCGCTGGTGGTGAGAAAGGCATCGGAGCCGGTATAAAACGACATGAACAGGCGGTGCTTGCTATTGAGGCGAACATTGGTCTTGGCAGTAAGGTCGTAAAACAGGAACTTGTCCAGATCGGGAAAGGCCTGTTTAAAGGCCCATTTGATGCTGGAAAAGCGGCCCGTCAGCATAAAAGAGCTGGCCTCCTTTTTTAGGGGGCCTTCCAGACCCAACTGCCAGCTTACCGGACTCAAATGCCCCCAGCCACCTACCTGGCGGTTGTTGCCTTCTTTTATTTTTATGTCTATTACCGATGACAGACGGCCGCTTTTCGACAGCGGGAAATCGCTTTTATAAACATCAATGGCATTGGCGGCATCGGGGGTGATGGAAGAGTAAAAGCCCAGCAAATGCGTGGGGTTATATACCGGAGCATCGTCTATCAGGATGAGGTTTTGGTCCTTATTGCCCCCACGTACATAAAAGAAAGTAGAGCCTTCGCTTTGCAGGCTGATACCCGGTACGCTTTCCAGCGCTTTGATTACATCGGTCTCGCCTAATGCCACCGGGCGTTCGCCAATAGTAGCCGGGCTCAAAGCCACCCGGCCGGTTTGCACCAGTTCGATATTGCCAGGGGCCATCCCTTGCACCAGTACGGCAGCCAGTTGGGTGGTATCCGGCCTCAGGTGGATATCAAGATGCTGTTCTTTTGTGAGGTCTATGGATTGCCGGTGGGCGGCAAAACCCACATAGCTTGCCTGCAACCGGTGGCTGCCGGGCGGCAATTGCAGGGCATAAAAACCATAGCCGTTGCTTACCACCCCGTAGTGCAGGCTGTCGGCTGTGACCAGGGCGCCTATCAGCGCTTCACCGGTTTGCCGGTCATAGACATAGCCTGACAGGGTAATGTAGCGACTCTTTCCAGTGGGGAGAAGTACCAGCTGCTGTTCAACCAGCCGATAGGTGAAACCATAGTAATGTCCGAGTGAATCCAGTACCTGGTTAAGGGGTACCTGTATGGCCCGGTATGTGACCGGTTGCCGCATGGGAAGCTTGCGCGGGTTATAGGCAAACGACAGGTTGATTTGCCGCTGCAGGTTATCAAGTACCTGATGCAGGGGCATGGCCCTGGCATCCAGATCAACGGTTTGTTGCAGCCGATCGGTCTGGGCGGCAGCCGGCCACAGACTACCGAATAAAAAAAGGGTTATAAGATATTTGCTTAAACCTGTATAGCTCATCTATCAACAGCCGGCCCGGACAATCTCGATCACGTTGCCTTGCTGGCGGTATTCCAGATCGAGGGTGGCTTCCAGCACCGACAAGATAGCATCTAATGATTGATTATCAAAGCTTACCGTCACTTTACAATTTTGCCCTACCTCGGTATTGAAGCGGATATCGGCTTCGTATATCCTGTTAAGCGTATTGATAACCCTGGCCAGGTCTACCTCATTAAATACCAGTTTACCGGTTTTCCAGGCCAAAAAGTTTACATCGCTGTTCAGGCTTTCGGTCAGTTGATTATTGGTTTTCATAAGCACTCCTTTTTCTCCTTTGGTTAGTATAACGGCCTGCCGGGCATCTTTAGTACTGAATTTTACCTTGCCTTCGGTTACCGTTACTTCCGTAATGCTGTCTTTTTGCGGGGCATAAATATTGAATTTGGTACCCAGTACCTCTACCTTACTTTGACTCAGCAAAACCCTGAAAGGTTTGTCGGCCCGTTGTTTTACTTCAAAATAGGCCTCGCCCAGCAGCTTCACCTCCCTGGTTTTGCCGGTAAATTTCACCGGATAGGTGAGGGTAGCTCCTTTGTTAAGAGTGACCAGGGTCGAGTCGCTCAGTAATACCTGTACTCCGCGGGTATCGGCTGTGAAGGTGGTGGTGCCGCTATCCCCGAACCACAGGTAAAACAACAGGCTGAAAACACCGATCAGCGCCAGCGAGGCAGCCAAACCATAATACCATCTTGGGGTGGAGCAGTTTTCTTGCTGGCCGGCTATACGTTGCTTAAAATGCTGCCATTCAGCCTCGGTATCAATGGTTTCTGGTGACACAGTATTTTGTCCGGCTGCATGATATATTTTTTCTAATTGGGCAAAATAAGCGGCATTCTCCGGATCCGCCTGCAGCCAGCTATCCAGCTCTTGCTGCTCACGGGTGCTGATACTGCCTTCCAGGTGCAGCAGAATGAGTCGGTCGATATGGTCGTTGGTGTTGTTCACGGTCTAGCTGTTTATAAAACACATAAGCAGGCCCATACCCCTATGGGAATGAGCCACCAAAGCAGAAAATCTTTCAGATGGTCGCGTAGCAGACGCAAGGCTTTGCTCATCTGGTTTTCTACGGTTTTTACCGAAATGCCCATTTGCTCGGCTATCTCGTTATATTTTTTCTCTTCATATCGGCTCAGCAAGAAAACCTCACGACAGCGCTCGGGCAGGGTGGCAACGGCCTTATTGATGGCCACAGTCAGCTCACGGACGTTGTTGTCGGCCCGCTCGGGCGCGGCTGTATGGGCACTGGCCTCCAGTGAGGTGAATTTTTTGTGGTCGCGCAGGTAGTTGAAGCTTTTGTTGCGTACGGCTGTAAACAGGTAGCTTTTATAGTTGGTGTCGAGTGGCAGCAGGTCAAATTTTTGCCAGAAAGTTTCAAATACGTCATGAACGAGGTCTTTGGCAGCCGCAGAATCATGAACAAATTTCAGACTTAGCAGGTACAAAGTCTCAAAATGGTCCCTGAACAGGCGGGCAATTATTTGTTCTTTATCAGGCGGTAAAGGTATTTGTTTGGCCAAAGGCAGGGTTGGGTTTATAACAGCAAAACAAATTAACGAAGTAATGACCGATTCCGGTGGTTAGCGGCCGGGTAATTTTCCGGTAAATATTTGCTAACCGGTCAGAATCAACGCTTTTTACTGTGTATCTTTGGCCAAATTTCCAGACATATGCACAAAGAAGTTTCCCGATATACCTTAACAGCCGCCCTGCCTTATGCCAATGGTCCGGTGCATATCGGCCACCTGGCCGGAGTGTACGTGCCGGCCGATATCTATGCCCGCTACCTGCGTAGCAAAGGCAAAGAGGTGCTGTTTGTTTGCGGCTCTGACGAGCACGGGGTGCCGATTACCATTCGCGCCCGCAAAGAGGGGGTGAGCCCGCAGGAAATAGTGGATAAGTACCACAAAATAATCAAGAATGCTTTTGCCGATTTCGGCATTAGCTTCGATATCTATTCGCGCACCTCCTCGCCTGTACATGCTGATACGGCTGCGGCTTTTTTCAAGACACTGTACGACAAGGGCGAGTTTATTGAAATGGAGACCGAGCAGTACTATGACGAGCAGGCCGGACAGTTTCTGGCCGACCGCTACATTACCGGTACCTGTCCGGTGTGCGGCCATGAGGGCGCCTATGGCGACCAGTGCGAGGCCTGTGGATCTTCGCTGAGCCCTACTGAACTCAAAAACCCGAAATCGGCTCTGAGCGGCAGCGCCCCGGTGCTACGTAAGACCAAACATTGGTACCTGCCGCTTGACAGGTATGAACCCTGGTTGCGCCAGTGGATTGTAGAGGGGCATAAGGACGACTGGAAGGCCAATGTTTACGGGCAGTGCAAGTCGTGGATCGACCAGGGGCTGCAGCCGCGGGCGGTAACGCGCGATCTGGACTGGGGCGTGCCGGTGCCGCTACCCGGTGCCGAGGGCAAGGTGCTCTATGTGTGGTTCGATGCCCCTATCGGCTATATCTCGGCCACCAAAGAGTGGGCCGCAGCTCGGCAGACCGCGTGGCAGCCCTGGTGGCAGGATGAGAAAACCAGCTTGATTCATTTTATCGGCAAAGACAACATCGTTTTTCATTGTATCATTTTTCCGTCTATGCTCAAGCAGCATGACGATTTCATCTTGCCCGATAATGTGCCGGCCAATGAGTTTCTGAACCTGGAGGGCGATAAAATATCCACCTCACGCAACTGGGCGGTATGGTTGCATGAGTACCTGGAGGAGTTTCCCGGCAAGCAGGATGTGCTGCGCTATGTGCTTTGCGCCAATGCCCCGGAAACCAAAGACAACGATTTCACCTGGAAAGATTTTCAGGCGCGCAACAATAATGAACTGGTGGCCATCTTAGGCAACTTTGTCAACCGGGCGGTGGTGCTTACCCATAAGTATTTCGATGGTAGGGTGCCGCAGCGTTCGGCCTTGTACGATATTGATGAGGAACTGATCGGTGAGCTGGCCAAGGCTCCGGACTATATTGCCGAATCGCTGGACAAGTTCCGCTTCCGGGAGGCGCTGGCCCGCTACCTGGAGCTGGCGCGGGCCGGCAACAAGTACCTGGCCGACACCGAGCCCTGGAAGCTGATCAAAGACGATAAGGAGCGGGTGGGCACAATCCTCAACCTGGCCTTGCAGGTGGTGGCCAATCTGGCCATACTGGGTGAGCCCTTTTTGCCGTTTACCGCTCGCAAGATATTTGCCATGCTTAAGCTGGAAAACCAGGGCTGGCAGGCCGGTGGTAGCATAGACCTGCTGGCGGGCGACCAGGAAATCAACAAGGCCGAATTGCTGTTTGAAAAAATAGAGGATAGCGTAGTAGAAAAACAACTGGAAAAATTGCAAAATACCAAGATGGAAAACCAGGCACAACAAGCTGCTCCGGCAGCACAGAAGGCGGAGATAAGCTATGATGATTTTGCTAAACTGGACATGCGTATAGGCACCATAGTGGCTGCCGAAGCGGTACCCAAATCGAAGAAACTGCTTAAGCTGACTATTGATACCGGCATCGATCAGCGCACTGTGTTAAGTGGTATAGCCCAGCTATTTAGCCCTGAAGAGCTGCCGGGCAAGCAGGTGACGGTGCTGGTAAACCTGGCCCCGCGCAAGATGATGGGAATGGTTTCGCAGGGAATGGTGTTGATGGTAGAGGATGCCGATGGCAGCTTGCGTATGTTGGTACCGGAGCAGCCGGTGCAGAACGGCAGCACCATTAGTTAAAAGATTTTCTTTTATGTGACGTAAGTCAGAAATACTATGGAAGAAAGCGTGTACTTTGGTCTTATGTTGATGGTGGTTGGCATGACTACCGTTTTTGTAATCCTCGGTCTGGTGGTACTGGGCGGCAAGCTCACCATCCTGCTGACCAACAGGTGGGCACCTGTGCCCCAGCCCATGCCGGTGGTAAGGTCGGCAGCAGGCGGTATTGCTGCCAGTAAGATTGCCGCCATCACGGCTGTGGTAGAGGTGGTTACCGGTGGCAAGGGGCAAATCAAAGAGATAAAGAAAGAAAAATAATAATTCTGTTAGTTATGGCCAGAGAAATTCAATTTTGCCTGCTGTACCGCGATATGTGGCAGTCATCAGGCAAGTACGTACCCCGGGTAGATCAGTTGGTGCGGGTAGCCCAACCGATTATCGACATGGGTTGTTTTACCAGGGTAGAAACCAATGGCGGTGGTTTTGAGCAGATCAATCTGCTGTTTGGTGAGAACCCCAACAAGGCGGTGCGCGACTGGACGCAGCCGTTCAATGATGCCGGTATACAAACGCAGATGCTGGAGCGGGGCCTCAACGGCATTCGCATGAATCCCGTGCCGGCCGATGTGCGCAGGCTGATGTTTCAGGTAAAGAAAAAACAGGGCACCGATATAGCCAGGTCTTTCGATGGTCTCAACGACTACCGTAACCTCGAAAACTCCATCAAGTTTGCCAATGAAGCCGGAATGATATCGCAGGCAGCCCTGAGTGTGACCTACTCCAAGGTGCATACTGTGGACTATTACATTGAACTGGCTGACAAGCTGATAAGCCTGGGTGCTAAAGAAATATGTATCAAAGATATGGCCGGTATCGGCCGGCCGGTGTCACTCGGTAAGATCGTGCAGGGCATCAAAGCGGCCCATCCGGATGTGCCGGTGCAGTATCACGGGCATTCGGGGCCGGGCTTTTCGGTGGCCTCTATCCTGGAGGTAGCCCGGGCCGGTGCCGATATCATTGATGTAGCCATGGAGCCGCTTTCCTGGGGTACAGGTCATGCTGATTTACTCACCGTAAAAGAAATGCTCAAGGATGCCGTATTTAAGGTGCCGGAGGTAAACATGCAGGCTTATATGCAGGTGCGTGCCCTTACCCAGGAGTTTATCGATGATTTTCTGGGTGAGTATATCAATTCGCGCAACCGCCTGATGAACAGCCTGCTGATTGGCCCCGGCCTGCCCGGTGGCATGATGGGCAGCCTGATGGCCGACCTGGAAAACAACCTGAAGAGCCTGAACAAATGGATGCAGAAAAACAACAAGCCGCAGATTACCCAGGATGAGCTGTTGATCAAGCTATTTGAAGAGGTGGAGCATATCTGGCCGATGATGGGTTATCCGCCCTTGGTAACACCCTATAGCCAATATGTGAAAAATGTGGCGCTTATGAATGTGATGAACATGATGAAGGGCAAGGAGCGCTGGGCGATGATTGACGACAACACCTGGGATATGCTACTGGGGCGTGTAGGCAAGCTGCCCGGCCCGCTGGCGCCCGAGCTTGTAGAGCTGGCCAAAGCCCAGGGGCGTGAGTTTTATGAGGGCGCACCGCAAGACCTCTATCCGGACAGACTGCCGGAGATCAAGCAAGAGATGCAGGAGCTCGGCTGGGACTTCGGTCAGGATGATGAGGAACTGATGGAATTTGCCATGCACAAGGAGCAATATATGGCCTATAAGTCGGGCAAGGCCAAAGAGAATTTTGAAGCCGACTTACAGAAACGCAGGGCAGCCAAAAAAGCAGCGGCACAACCGGCTGCAACTACACCAGCCGCTATGCCGACCATGCCAAAGGTACTGCAGGTAGAGGTTGGAGGCGAACGCTATACGGTGAAAGTGAGCTATGGCGACAGCAATGGTGTAGCCGATAGCCAGGCTGCGGAAGAAAAAGCACCGCCTCAGGTTGCCAGCAGCAGCGACAACGGCTATGCCGAAATTATTGCCCCCATAGAAGGCAACTTTATGCTCACCAAAGACAGCTCCGAAAAACCGTTGGCCGTGGGCGATACCGTAAATAAGGGTGATGTAATTGGCTACATCGAGGCCATGAAGGTGTATAATGCCATTACAGCCGATAAGGCGGGCACGGTGGCCGATATCTGCGTGGCCAATGGCGACCACATAGATGAGGATGACGTAATCGTGAAGCTGAAATAGGCGCTGGATGAAAATTCTGGAAGAGCTTTACCGGATGACCGCCCTGCAGGCCATTATCGATAAGCCGCAGGTGTTGATCATGATTGCCATAGGGCTGTTGCTGCTCTATCTGGGCATCAAAAAAAATTACGAGCCCCTGTTGCTGGTGCCCATCGGCTTTGGGGTGCTGCTGGCCAATGCCCTGGGTGGTAATATGGCGGTGGTGACCAACGATGAAATACCGCACATGACACTCATAGAGATTGCCAAGCAGTATGGTATCATGAATATGATTTACTACGCCCTGATCAAGACCGGGCTGCTGCCCCCGATCATCTTCATGGGCGTAGGTGCGCTTACCGATTTCGGGCCTATGCTGCGTAATTTGCGCCTGGCCTTTTTCGGGGCGGCTGCTCAAATCGGTATTTTTACCGTATTTATCAGCGCCATCCTGATAGGTTTTACCCCCAAAGAAGCCGGAGCGCTGGGTATTATTGGTGGTGCCGATGGGCCTACGGCTATTTATACCACCATTTTGTTGGCTCCGCATCTGTTGGGGCCCATAGCAGTGGCGGCCTATTCTTATATGGCATTAGTGCCGGTTATCATTCCGCTGGTAGTGCGGTTTACGACTACCAAAAAAGAGCTGCAAATCAACATGAAAGAGATGGACAAGCGCTACCCGAGTAAGACTCCTATCAAGAATCTGCGTACGGCCAAGATTATTTTTCCGCTGGTGATAGGCGGACTGGTAGCGGTGGCGGTGCCCTCGGCAGTGCCTTTGGTAGGTATGCTTATGTTTGGCAACCTCATCAAGGAGATAGGCGCCAGTACACACCGGTTGCACAAGGAGGCATCAGGTAGCATTATGAATACCGCTACTATATTCCTGGGCTTGTCGGTAGGCGCCACCATCACAGCCGATAGCTTCCTGAATGTGAAAACCATTATGATAGTGGCCGGTGGTTTTCTGGCTTTCGCCATCTCGATAGCGGGCGGTATTATTGCCGTAAAAATCTATAACCTGTTCAACAAGAAAAAAATCAATCCGCTGGTAGGAGCCACAGGCTTGAGTGCTGTGCCCATGGCCTCCAGGGTTGCCAATGAGATTAGCCTGAAGCATGACCCCAGCAATCACATATTGCAGTATGCCATGGCCAGCAATATATCCGGGGTAATCGGCTCGGCCGTTGCAGCCGGGGTGCTTATCTCAATGTTGGGAGGTTAATCGTTGTATTGGTTCATGGCCCGGTCGATACCGATGGTGCAAAAGGCCAGTATCATCTCGCAAGCCTTGTCGAGCAGAGGGGGGAGGGCGTCAAACTCCTCCTGGCTAAAGCGGCTCAGCACATAATCGACCTGCTGGCCACGGCTGAAATTATTGCCGATACCAAAGCGCAGGCGGGGGAAGTCCTGTCCTCCGGTCAGGTCGATGATATTTTGCAGGCCGTTGTGGCCGGCTGCCGAGCCCTTGGCGCGCATGCGCAGTTTACCGAAAGGCAGGGCAATGTCATCGGTTACTACAAGTAACTGACTTTTGGGTATTTTCAGCGCCTGCAACCAGTAGTTAACTGCTTTGCCGCTGAGATTCATATAGGTGTTGGGCTTATGCAGGTAGAGGGTGCGCCCCTTATGCCTGAGAGAGGCCTGCATGCCATAGCGCACCTGGGCGAAATCAACCCCAAACTTATCGGCCAGCCGGTCGAGCACCAGAAAACCGATATTATGGCGGGTGAGCTCATATTCGGCCCCGATATTGCCCAGTCCTACAATCAGATATTTCATCGTGTGCTACCAATAAAAAACCGCCTTTACCAGGACAAATCGGCCGGGGCCTTTTGCCGGATAAAGGCGGTAATTGTTCTTACTAATCTATTCTTCCGATTTGGGCTCCTCACCGCCTTCGGCAGCGGTAGCTTCAGCACCTTCGGCTCCTTCTTCGCCTTCAGCGTCTTCGCCCACACCGGCAGCTTTCAGGGCACGCGGTACTTCTACCACGGCTATCGAGGCAATCGGTGTGTCAAGTATCTCGAAGTTGTCGGTTTCCACATCTTTTACTTTGATAGAGTGGTGGAATACCAGGTTGGAAATATCCACTTCGATGTGCGAAGGCATATGCTTGGGCAATGCCAGTACACTGAGCGTTCTGCGCTTGTGTACCAAAATCCCCCCCTGCATCACACTGGGCGAACGGCCGACCAGCTTTACCGGGATATCCATGCGGATTTTCTTGCCTTCAAACAGTTGCAGGAAGTCGGCATGCAGGATGATCTCACTTACCGGATGAAACTGGATGTCCTGTAAAATAGCTTTGTACTCAGTACCCTCAATGTTGAGGTTTACAAAGTGGGCATCACGGGTATATACGAGGTCGCGGAATAAAATCATAGGCGCATAGAAGTGAACCTGTTCGTCACCTCCGTAGAGCACGCAAGGCACATTGCCTTCGGCTCTTAATCTTTTGGCTTCAGATTTCCCGAGATTTGCTCTTTTATACCCTATAATCTCGATGGTCTTCATAGTTTATTGTTTATGTTGAAAAATAATTGATTACTGTGTTTATCTGATAAAAAGCGAACTGATCGACTCGTGGTCGTGAATCTTCCTGATGGCTTTGGCAAACAGTTGCGAAACCGTCAGGGTCTTGATTTTATCGCTTTTCTTTTTGAGCGGAATAGTATCTGTCACCACCAACTCTTCGAGCGCGGAATTCTCTATATTTTCATAAGCTGGCCCAGACAGTACCGGATGCGTACATACCGCCCTTACCGATTTGGCCCCTTCCTCCATGAGCAGGTTGGCTGCTTTGGCAATGGTACCTCCCGTATCGATCAGATCGTCAACCAATATCACATTGGCGCCTTTTACATCACCTATCAGTTGCATGGAGGCTACCTCGTTGGCACGCTTGCGGTGCTTGTCGCACACCACCATGTCGGCCGAAAAGAAAGCGGCATAATTGCGGGTGCGTTTTACCCCACCTACATCGGGCGAAGCAAATACCAGATTGTCTAGCCCCAGTGAGCGCAGGTACGGTACAAAGATAGTGGTGCCGTCCAGATGATCGACCGGTATATCGAAAAAGCCCTGTATCTGGTCGGCATGCAGGTCGCAGGTCATCAGGCGGTCGGCCCCGGAGGCGGTTATCAGATTAGCCATCAACTTGGCGGCAATGGCAATGCGTGGCTTGTCTTTGCGGTCCTGGCGGGCGTAGCCGAAGTAGGGCACTACTACCGTTACGCTGTCGGCACTGGCACGCTTGGCGGCATCTACCATCAGCAGCAGTTCCATCAGGTTGTCGGCCGGGGCAAAAGTGCTTTGGATGATAAATACATCGCAGCCGCGCACCGACTCTTCGAAATAAGGCGACATTTCGCCATCGCTGAACTTCTGAAATACCGAATTACCCAGCCGGTTGCCATAGGCTTGCGCTATCTTTTCAGCCAGGTAGAGGCTGGAAGAACCGGAAAAGAGTTTGACGTTTGACATGGCAAGCCGGGCGCAGATAATAATAAATCCCGAAAAAAATTCGGGATGTTTGTTTTGTTGACCCACCAGGGCTCGAACCTGGACTCTTCTGAACCAAAATCAGACGTGTTGCCAGTTACACCATGGGTCAAGGTGTTCCAATCCTGAAATTGGATTGCAAAAATAGTATTTTTAGAGTTTAAAAAGGAAGAAAGAATTAGGAAAAAGTTTAAAATTATTCCACCAGTCTGGAGTAGTGTTTCAAAACAGGTATTTGTTCGCGTGAAAATTCTTTTTCACCCCTCCGGTTCCAGGATAAACTCCTTGTTTTCCATAAAGTCCTCGGCCAGGAATTTATAGCGGTCGAGGATGCTGCGCACGGCTATCTTGAGCTGGCGTTCGTTGTTGAAATAGATATTGCCATACACCCCGGTGGCATAGCCCTGCCATATGCTGCGGTTTTGCTTGCGGTCGAATAACTGGATGAGCAGGGTGCCTTTTTTGAGAATGTAATTGCGTTTTTTGTATTCTTCATCTGTTCGCTCATAGCGCAGCCAATCTTCGATATCGGGCTGGTCGTAGCCACGGAAATTCAGGCTATCAAAATAAATTTTGTACGAAACCAGCAGATTGGGTTTGTCCTCTTTGTAGCGGTAGCCTTGTACCCGCAGCCGGTCCATAATCACCTTTTCTATAGTAGCCTGGTCTATGGTAGTATCTGGCAGGGCATTGCTGTCGTGCAGGAAGGCGTAAGTACGGTATTTTTTGAACTTGCCATGATAGCTGTAGTCATACTCCACAGGGTACTCCCGGTATGAGAAGCAGGCGGTGAGCAGCCAGCTTAGCATTAATGAAGAAAATATGAGACGAACAGTCTTCATGATAGGTGTGTAGCCGGTTTGTTATGCAACAATTTTTCGCTTAATAAGGTTCCCTTATTAAGTTTATGTCTAATCATATGGAATATTACGGAAATTTTCTTGTTTCGACAAATATCCGCCTCGATTAGCGGTGTTGCTGTTTTCTTGACGGACAGTTTTTCAGCCAGTTGTCAACTTGCTTTACCTGTACAAAACCGTACTCATTGCCCCAGCTATTATTGATAAACGTGAGCACTTCGGCCAGTTCCAGATTGGTCAGGTTGTGGGCTGGCATTTGCGGGGCATACTGGCGACCGTTTACGATCAGGGTGTCGCTGCTGCCTGCTTTTAGCAAGCAGGGGATAGTGGCCTGGTGGTGCTGCAGGTAGTCGGAGGCGGCCAGCGGAGGTATGATGCCCCGCAGCCCGCGGCCGTCTGGCTGGTGGCAGTTGCGGCACTGCCGGTTGTAGATATCACGCCCTTGGAGGAAATACTTGTTGAACTTGGCTTTATCGCTGGCGCTGAGTTGCTCGTAGGTACTGTTGCCGTTGCCGGGTGCACAGGCCGCCAGGGTGGCCAGTGTTAAGAACAAGAGAGCTTTATTGATCATTTTCTGCCAGCAGGGTTTTTATGTCCCGGATCAGTTTATCTACCGATTCCTGTTCGGTGCCGTTATAAACCCCGCGGATGTGCCCCTGACCATCAACCAGTATGAAGGCCCCGCTATGCTCATAACCGCCAGGGGCCTTAGGGTTTTCGCGGGTAGCCACATAATAACTGGTTTGCGCCATATCATAGATGGCATCTTTATTGCCAGTAACAAAATGCCATTTGGCGCTGCTTACCCCCAGCCGCTGAGCATAGTCGTGCAGGCGCTTTACATTATCGTATTCGGGATCGATGGTGTGTGACAGAAACATAACCCGGTCGTTGTCGTGGTATGCCTCATAAACACGCAGCATTTGCGTTTTCATTACCGGGCAAATACTGGGGCACGAGGTGAAAAAGAAATCGGCCACATATATTTTACCCTTGTAGGTATCATTGTTAACCAGGTTGCTGTCCTGATCAACAAATTGGAAAGGCTTGATGGTATGATAAACCGTATCGGTGCCATTCGGGGTTTCAATATACTCATGGCGGCCCAGGATGGGTAATCTGGCAGCTTTTTGCTGGCATCCCCAAACAATTGCCAGTATGAAACCAACAGCAAAAAATCTGTTCATGATATTTTTTTGACAAAACTACAGGATTGCCGGCAATTGTTTTATAACCAACCGGGCGGGATATCATCAGGGCGGTCAACATCGGAGTAGGTATCCAACAGGTAATAGCTATACCCTTGCTGGTGGCATACCTCCAGGGTTTGCTGCAATACACGGTCTGTTCCCCAGTCAATTCCTGTAAACAACGTGGCCAGAGGCTGCTTAAGGGCTATCAGATAATAGCCGCCATCGCTGGCCGGACCCAGCACTACTTCATGGTTGGTGAGGGCCTCAAAGGCAGCGTGTAGATCTTCCGGCCTGATGTAGGGACAGTCGCTACCGATCAGGCATACCCGTTCGCATAGCTTGAGTTCCTGCCGAAAGGCGTGTAGCATGCGTTCACCCAGGTCATGGCCTTGTTGCAGGGCATAGGGCGGCTCAGTATGCGCAGGTGGTTGTTCGGCATAATATGTTTTGCAAGGTAACCCCGCCTGCTCAGCCAAGGCAAATGTTTGACCGAGTAGCTTGCGGTATATACGCAGCGCAGCAGCTTGGCCCAGAGTGGCTGCCAGGCGTTTCTTGACCTTGCCTCCAACGGGCGGACGTGCAAAGATAATGAGCAAATCTTTTTGCATATTTTAAAGAAAAGTGTAAAGAACAGTTGTAACCTTACTTGTATGATTATTGATAAAATTATATTTCTTATGTACAGTATTTTCAAAGTGAAGATTGGAATATACGCTATATTTTTCCTTTTAATTATTAAATAATAATGCAATAATAATCATTTTTAAGCAACTCCGGTTTTAGTAGGTAATATTGCGGACTTATTAAAATACAAAAATATATATTTATATTGCATGTAATGTTTTTGTTGATGTTATATTATTTTTCGTGTAAAGTAAAATGATTATTTTTACTTTAGTGTAGATTTTGCAAGTGAATTGTAGATTGAATAATGTTAGTTGGCTATCTGGAATAACTATCCCGTTATTAATAGTATTTTTTAGCGGGCAGGCCCGGGCTCAGCATGATGAGATACTGGCGCTGGAAGATTCGTTGTCTGTTGTAGAGAACGACAGCCAGCGGGTTGATCTTCTTAACGAGCTTGCCCGCAAATATATGGCTTTTGATATAGTAAAAGCCAATGGGTTATTGTACAAGGCAGATAGTCTGGCTGTTGCAATTGGTTATAGACGCGGTATTGCGAAAACCCAAATAAGTATGGGCCGGCTCAATGCCTACCTATCTGAATATAAAAAAGCACTTGAGTATTTTGGCAAAGCGCTGGCCTTTTATGATGGACATGTAACCAACAGACAGGATTCAATTGAAATTGCCGGGTTGTACAGGCAACTGGGGATCGTCAATCAGTATCATGAAAACCTGAAAGGGGCCAGGCTATATTACAATAGGGCTATTAGCCTTTATAAGGCTTTGCAGGATCGCAAAGGAGAAGCTATTGTTTTAAACAATATCGGCACCCTGTTTCTTACCAACAAAAAGGGACAAGGCAATGCCGATAGCGCTTTTTATTATTTTGATCAGGCCAGGTTGTTAAACCTCGAAATAAAGAATGAAAAACATTTGTCGGCCAACTATTCCAATCTGGGCTATTCTTTCGCCATGAAAGGCGATCATAAAACGGCTATTGAATATTATTCCAAAGCTTTGGATATTGCCAAAAAACATGATGACAAGGATGGGGTAGCAGTGTCGCTTAATAATATTGGCGATGGTTATATGAATCTGGGTGAGTTGGATAAGGCCGATTCGTTTATCAGAGAATCGATGCGTATTAACAATGATGAAGGGTTGAAAGATAATCTCTATATCAACTACTATACGTTGGGTGAAATATATGAGAAAAAGGGGGAATACAAGAAGAGTCTGGAATGGTATAAACGAGCCAATCAGGTAAGAGAGAAAATTTTCAGGCCTGGCAACTGGAGTATCTTAATGGATATTCAGAATGATCAACTTAAAAGAATACAGCAAAGGGAAATTGAACAATTGAATGCCATAAATGCCGAAAAGGTAAAGACTGAACGGTTTAAGAAAATTCTGTTCCTCTCTATTGCGATATTTACCCTTTTGTTATTGCTGGGTATTACCTATTATTTTATGAAACGCCATAAGGCTGCTTTAAGAATAGAGATGCAAAGTCGTGAAATAATAGCCCAAAAGGAACAAATAGAACAGCAGGCCAAGAAGATCAGGCAGGTAAACAAGACTTTGCGCGAACGCAACAAAAAGCTACGTGAACTAAACGAAGAGCGCATTTATATGATGAGCGTAGTGGCGCACGACCTTAAAAGCCCGCTTAACCAGATCAATGGTTTGGTAAATGTGATCAAACTGGAAGATGAATCGCTCACTGATACCCAACATGAGTGCCTGGATAATATCTCAGTGGTGTCACAGCGTTTGAGTGATCTCATCAATAAGATACTCGGCAGTCGCTTATATGATAAAAAGAAGGAAGATATTGAGGTGGAGCCTGTTAATATCGAAGAGGTGGCGGAAAGCTCCATCAACGACTTCAAGGAAGTGGCTGCCGCCAAAGAGATTACCCTCAACCTGACGGCCCCTGGCCAGGATACCTTGGTGCAGGCGGACAGGCATTATCTGCGTCAGATCATTGACAACCTGGTTTCCAATGCGATCAAATTCTCACCTGCCGGCTCCAAAGTAGATGTCAATATTGTGGAGGAAGATGATAAAGTTCAACTGGAGGTGATTGATGAAGGGCCGGGACTTACCAAGGAAGATAAGGAGAAATTATTTACCGAATATGCTGTACTGTCGGCCAAGCCTACCGGAGGAGAGTCATCCACCGGCCTTGGGCTGGCCATTGTAAAAAACTACGTGGAGAAACTTGGTGGTAAAATTTGGTGTGAAAGTGAGCCCGGTCAAGGGGCAGCATTCAAGGTGCGTTTCGATAAGGCGTAATCACGATAATCGTAATACATAGCCACCAGTACAGCCAGGTACTCAAGGGTTACTACCAGATAGTTTTCTGTAAACCCTGTTTGGCTATATCCCAGATAGGTAAAGCAGATGACCAGACTCCACACCAGCGGAAAGCGCCAGCGGGTAAAGGGCGCCAGTGCTACGGGCAAAATCACATACCAGGGATGCAGAATCGGGGAGGTGAAAGCATAAATTGTATAAATAAGCGTAAAAGCAACTGCCAGTCCGGCAGCTCTTTTATTAAGCATATAAGACAATATCAGGATAACGCCTGCTCCCACGACAAACAGCAATTTACCCACAAAAGCGATGGTGTTGTAACCATATAGCCAGTAACCTATTTGCCTAAGTAAGTAATACAGGCCGGCATTGAACTCCAGTTTTTGATAGTACAAGGTAAGGCTATCGGCCATGCCTGCCCAAAAGGAGGCGTCCAGCAGGGGCAGCGATACCAGTAGCAGGGTGGCCAGGAAGACTGCCAGAAAAGCCCCGCGCTGTTTGAGTTTGAGCAGGATAAACGGCAAAAACATCAGCGGCAACAGCTTGGCGGCCACCGATAAGGCCAGCCAAAAGCCGGCTATATTAATTTTATTTTGTTGCCAGGCATAAATAAAGGCCAACAAAAACACCAGCATCAGCGCCTCATGGTGCAAATTACCACTCAGCTCTATTATTACCAGCGGGTTTAGGGCATAGATGCTTACCAACTGCACAGGCTGGCTGGCTTTTCTCAATATCCGTACAATCAGCCATAAGCTGGTTGCTTCGGCCATTATAATAAACAACCGCATCACCAGCACCGCATGTAATATATCATGTGGAAAAAGCTTGGCGGCCAGCCAGTTGATAAACTGCGGAATAGCCGGGTACACGGTGTAGTGGGTAGGGGAGTTGAGCAGCCCGAACAATTGCGGTGTGATACCGTAAGCCCTCAGGGCCGGGTTGTCCACCAGGTCGGCAGGCAGCCCGGCAAAGGGGTTGATACCGGCTGCCCACAGGCGGCCATCCCAGATAAAGCGGTAGAAGTCGTCCGATAAGGCCGGTAGCGCCAGCAAGGGCAGTAACCGGTAGAGCAGAGCAGCACCCAGCAGCACCCCGATGTTCAACTGCCTGTACCTGGCCAATAAAAAAACATAGGCAGCAAACAGCAGGATGAATAGTAAGCTTAACTCTACGGACTGATAGCGCTGGGTATAATAAAACAGGCGCGCATAGAGCAGGGTGCTCAATGCCAGTATGATAAAGTGGGTGAAATCAGACCTTTTTGGCATGGTGAAAAACAGGTATAATATGGCTTAGCGAGATGACGGCAAAGCCGCTCATGAGCATCAGGTGGAAGGGCAGTAAACCGTAATCGTTCATGCGAAAAGCCAGCCACACACCAACCGCAAAATAAAAGGCCAGCAACAACTCCAGCCAGGGCAGCCAGCCGGTCTGCCGGTTGAGGTAGTGCAAGCTCTCGCGCTGAATACCTTGGTCGGTAGCGTTAAACTTAGGCGTGCGTACAAAGGGTGTTTTGCGGCCCAGCAACCCTTCCAGCACGGCCAGGCCGTTGTGCAGAGCCAACCCCATAGAAACTACGATAAAAGCAAAAAACATCGGCACAAAGCGCTCTTTAATACGCGTATGGGTGGCCTTTTTGCTGGCTACCCAAAAGTAAAAGCCGATTGATAAAAAGCCGATCAGAAAGAAATTGGCCAGCAGGAAGACATGATGCAGGGCCGGATGGTGCTCTTTGATAAAAAACATCGGCAGGCTGAGCAGGCCCATGACCAGCAGGAGCAGGAAAACGCTGCTGTTGAGCAGGTGAAAAGCAGCGTGTATTTTGGTGGTGAGGGGCAAGCGTTGCCTAAAAACACGCCCCAGCAATTTGCGGGCGGTTTCGGCCGCTCCTTTGTTCCAGCGGTACTGTTGCGATTTGATGGCCGGCATAAGCACCGGCAGCTCAGCCGGTGATTCCAGGCCTTCGAGGTAGCGAAAACGCCAACCGCGCAACTGGGCGCGGTAGCTCAGGTCGAGGTCTTCGGTAAGGGTGTCGGCCTGCCAACCCCCGGCATCTTCGATACAGGCCCTGCGCCATACCCCTGCAGTGCCGTTAAAATTGATAAAGCTGTTCACACTATTGCGGCCGGTTTGTTCTACCGAGAAGTGAGCATCCAGGCCGAAAGCCTGCATTTTGGTGAAAAAAGAATAATTGCGGTTGATATGTCCCCAGCGTGTTTGTACCACTCCTGTCTTGCTATCGGCAAACCAGGGGATGGTCTGGCGCAGGAAATCCGGCCGCGGCAGAAAATCGGCATCGAAGATAGCCACAAACTCCCCGCTGGCTTGTTGCAGCCCGTAGGCCAGGGCCCCGGCTTTAAAGCCACTGCGAGCGGGCCGCCTGATATGTTTGATAGCAAAGCCCTTTTGTTGATAGCGCCTGACCAGGCGGGCCGCCAGGTCGTTGGTTTCGTCCGTGCTGTCGTCCAATACTTGTATCTCCAGTTTGTCAAGCGGGTAATCGAGCCGGCAAACGGCTGTAATAAGCCTTTCGATTACATACTTTTCATTATAAACCGGCAACTGCACGGTTACGGCCGGCCACTCAGCAGGTGGCGGTGGCGGCTCCTGTGGCTGCTTACTGCGCTGGCGCATATAAAGCCAGGTAAGATGTAACTGCCCCAGGCTATACAAGAACAGCAGCCCTGCTGCCAGAAAATAGATGCCAACGATCAGATATTCATACCAGGCCATGCTTACAAATTTCTGAAAATGGTATATAAAATTTTATATCCTGCCAGGATACTTCCTTTTACCGTACCCGATACTTTGGAATGACCGATGCGGGCGCGGTAGCTGACCGGCACTTCGGTAAAGCGCAGCTTCTTTTTGGCAGCTTTAACCTGCATTTCCACCGTCCATCCGTAGTTGCGGTCGCACATGTGCAGCGCCAGCAGGGCGGGCAGCCGGATGGCACGGAAAGGCCCCAGGTCGGTAAAATGGGCGCCATACAGCCACCTGAGCAGGCGGGCCGACAGCCAGTTGCCAAAGGCTTGTACCGGTGTGAGCGAGCCCGGCTGGCGCTGCCCCAGCGCCCGTGAGCCGATTACCATATCCATGTCATCTTCGATAATCGGCCGCACCACGTCCGGCAACTCTTCGGGGTGGTCGGAATAATCGGCATCCATAAACACCACAATGTCGGTGTCGGGGGCCGTTTGTTGTACATAAGCAATGCCTTTGAGGCAGGCCGCTCCGTAGCCGCGCTCCGCCTCGTGCAGCACGGTGGCCCCGGCCTGGCGCGCTACTGCGGCTGTCCGGTCGGTAGAGCCGTTGTCCACTACCACCACTTCACTTACCCACTCTTTTGGTATATCGGCCAGCACTTTGACTATCGATCCCTCCTCGTTTAAGGCCGGTATTATTACCCGGCAAACCGGTTTTTCCATAGGCATTATTTGATAAAGCCGTTGGGTTGGGACCTGTTATGCGGGTCGGCATTTTCCAGTTTAAGTACCCCACGCGGGCATACGGCTGCACAGATGCCACAACCTACACAAGAGGCACGCACGATGTTTTCGCCTTTCTGGGCGTAAGCCCGTACGTCAATACCCATTTCGCAGTAGGTAGAGCAGTTGCCGCAGGAGATACACTGGCCGCCATTGGTGGTAATGCGGAAACGCGACTTGAAGCGCTGGATAATGCCCATGTAGGCTGCCAGCGGACAGCCGAAGCGGCACCATATGCGGTTGCCCATAAGCGGGTAGAAACCGGTGCCCACTACTCCGGCAAATACCGCCCCGATCAGCGCCCCGTATATTTCGCGCAGGGTATAGGTATTGATGCCCAGCCACATGGCCTGTCCGGTAAAATAAGTATAAAGCACCCCGATGGTCATCACCACGGCAAAGGCCAGCACACTGTATATCAGGCCTTGTTCTATCTTCCAGGCACGAGTGCTTTTGTCCGACAACTGGCGGAACGGATCCCCCAGGGTCTCGGCCAGTCCACCGCAGCCGCACACCCAGCTACAGTACCAGCGTTTGCCGTAAAAATAGGTGAACAGCGGTACTCCGATAAAGGAGAGCATGATACCCCAGCCTAGCATGAAGATACCCAGCCGGCCGCTGGCAAGCAGCTTGTTTATTTCAAAATCAAAGAAAAAGTCATAATCGAGCGGCCAGATATTTTTAAAATCAAAATAAGGCTGGTTGAGCCTTACCAGGATTTCTGGTATAATAAAGGCAAAGGCCGTTTGGAAAAACATGACCGACAAGGTGCGCACCACCTGATAGCGGTTGAAGCGGTACTTGATAAGCATGCGCACGCCCATAACCAGCACACTCAGGGTGTACAGAAAGCCATACAAGAAGAAAGGCCCGGCCTGGTTGCCACTTAATGCCTTGCTGAGCGGATCGGCCAGGCTAATCCAGGCGGTCATCAACTCCGGATAAAAGTAAAGGATGATGTAAAAGGTAATCAGAAAGGTGCCAATGATGATACCCAGCCACTTGCGGCTGGTGGCCGGGTGGCGAAAGATGCCATTGTTTTTGATACCTGGCGGCTCTTGCAGCATTTGCAGGCTCAGGCCGAGGGCACCCAGTATTACGAGGCCGAAGCTGAGTAGGTCCCAGAGCAAAGGATTGCTGCTGGCAGGCCCCTGCAAGCTGGCACGGGCCAGGCTGTATTTTATCGCCTTCTGCCGGTAGCGATCGAAGCCTTGCTTGGGCAGAATCTCATATTGTATCAGATTGTGGTTGAGGGCTTCGAGTTGCTGCCGTGCCTCATCGACATTGTCATACACTTTGCCATAGAGCCAGTTGCCGTAGCTGTCAACCAGTGCGGCTTTATCTTTGTCCAGCAGGCTGTCCAGATAGGTCTTGCTAAGGCCGCTGGTGGTCATGATGCCGGCCAGGGCTTCTATTTCATCATCATGTAGGCCGTTGCTTTGTGCCACCCGTAGGTTTACGCGTGTCATGGCTGCACCCAGTTCACCGGCCAGTTGCCAACTGCCTATCGGCTTATCGAAAAGGCTGGTCAGTTCTTCAGTTAGTAATTCTTGCCTGTCCGGGTCTTCAATAGTCTGACGGATATGCTCGCTGCTCAGCCGATGGTAAGAAATAAAAGGGACGGCCAGAAATACCGCAAAACCGGTGATAATCAGTGTGATATAGATATATTGCTTGTGCATGGTCAGGCGGTTGTGAAATTCAGTAACGGATAAAACTCCGGGTCGAACTGCAGCTCGTTGAAGTGCGCCAGAGCATACTCGAGGCTTACACCCTCTCTGATCCAGCGATCGGCCACCTCATGCCGCAGGCGGATGCCCAGGCTGTTGATGCCGGTAAGCTGCTGCTGGTCGTTATAGGCCAGGCGCAGCGCTCGTTCGCCTTTGTCATCCTGCCAGTAGAAGCTGTCCGCCCCGGTACGGGCACTAGCGGGTACCAGTCCGTAGGTCTGGTATTCCAGGTCGAAGAACTTTGCCGAATTGAACCAGATACCCGGATCATAGGGCTGGGGCTGGTCGTGACAGATATTGTAGGCAGCGGCTTCGCCCATCAGGCGACCGGTGTACCATACCGGCTCGATGGCCCTGCGGCCGGCAGGCGGCTGGCGTAGCTCGGCACAGTCGCCTATGGCGTAGATACCGGGGATATTGGTTTGCAAGTATTCATCTACCAGGATACCGCGGTTTACTTCAATAGGGCTGTCTTTCACCAGATCGATATTGGGTATAACCCCGATGGTGATGCCTACAAACTGGCAGGGTAGGGTAGAGCCGTCATCCAGGGCAACCTCTTGTACGCGTCCCTGACCACGTATGGCCGTAATATTTTTGCTTAACAGCAACTTTACCCCGCGGCTTTCTATATGGCGGCCCACCAGGTCGCTCTCTTCTTTGGGTAACACGATGTTCCAGAAGCCGTCTTCGCGCACCACCATGCTTACCTCTATACCGCGGCTGTGCAGCATTTCGGCCATTTCCACACCAATCAGTCCGCCACCGGTAACCACTGCCTGTCGCACGCCCGGAGTATTGGCTTCCATCAGCTCCAGGTCCTGCTTACTGTACAGCGACTGCACACCTGCCAGATCGGTGCCTGCCACGGGCAGCGGGCGCGGCTTGGAGCCCAGAGCCAGGATAAGGGTATCGTAAGGGAGGGAACTGCCATTGGCGAGTGTCAGTTGCTTGCCGGCTGTGTCTATGCCCGATACGCGGGCTTGTATCAGGTTGATATCTTGCTGGCGCCAGTAGTGGTTTTCGTAAGGCTGGGTGTGGGTAAATTTCATATGCCCCATATACACATACATCAGGGCGGTACGTGAGAAAAAATATTTGCTCTCAGCGCTGATTACAGTAATGCGGTGCTCGCGGCTGTACTGCCTGATGTGCCGGGCGGCCGTGATGCCCGCTATGCCGTTGCCGATGATGACGATGTTGCTCATGCTGTAAAATTAGCTTGCTTTACGGCAAGTTAACAAAATAGCCGGGGCGAATGGTTCAACAGGCAATAAATTTTGCTGACAACATGGTTGATTTGCCTGTAATATTATTGGTAAACTTCTTACAGGTTGGCGACAGCCGGTTTACCGTTAGCCATTTATTTATCATCTTTGCACGAACAAACACCCAGGCATGACACAAAAGCTATCCGTAATCATACCGGTTTATAATGAAGGTGCTACCGTACAGAATATATTGGCCAAAGTGGCGGCTGTATCGCTGGAGCGTGGTCTGGAAAAAGAAATCATTGTGGTCAATGATGCCTCTACCGATGACACCGAGGAGGTGGTGCTGGCCTTTAAGGGGGCCAATCCGGCTACCGACCTGCAATATTTCAAGCACGAAAAAAATATGGGCAAAGGGGCGGCCCTGCATACGGGTATTGCCCGGGCTACCGGTGATTTTCTGATCATCCAGGATGCCGACCTGGAGTACGACCCCAACGAGTACAATCACCTGCTGCGGCCGGTGCTTGACGGCCATGCCGATGTGGTGTACGGGTCGCGTTTCAAGGGGGCCAACCCGCACCGTATCCTGTTTTTCTGGCACTCACTGGGCAACCATGTACTTACTTTTATTTCCAATATGTTTACCAACCTCAACCTGACCGACATGGAAACCTGCTACAAGCTGTTCAGGCGCGAGCATATCCAATCACTCAAGCTCAGGGAAAAGCGTTTCGGCTTCGAGCCAGAGGTTACGGCCCGCATCAGCCGCATACCCGGCATCCGTATTTATGAGGTGGGCATATCCTACTATGGCCGCTCGTACAGCGAAGGCAAGAAAATTAACTGGAAAGACGGGGTAAGGGCTATTTATTGCATCTTTAAATATAACTTGTTTGTACGCTGATGGAGCAGCTTAGTAAGCAGTATGTGCGTTGGTTATTAGCCTTGATTACGCTGGTGCATGTGCTGGGTATGGCGCTTATCGACATTATGGAAGTAGATGCCGCCCAGTATGCCTCTATCAGTCAGGAGATGCTACAAACGGGCGAGTACCTGCAGGTGCACCACCGCTACGAAGACTACCTGGACAAGCCGCCCTTGCTGTTTTGGGTTACCAGCCTGTCGTTCAAGGTTTTCGGGGCCGGCAATTTCGCTTACCGCCTACCTTCATTCTTGTTTTTGTTGCTCGGGGTGTGGGCTACCTATCGCCTGGGGCGCCACTTGTACGATGAACGTACCGGCCTGTTGGCAGCGCTGGTACTGTATTGTTCGCAGGCCTATTTTCTGTTTGCCCACGATGTACGCACCGATACCATTCTGGCCAATGTGGTGGTATTTGCCATTTGGCAGTTATGGTTGTTTGTTGAGCAGCGCAGGTTTGCCAATCTGCTGTGGGGGGCCGTAGGGGTGGCGCTGGCTATGCTGGAGAAGGGCCCTATCGGGTTGATGGTGCCGGTGCTGGCGCTGGGTAGCCAGGTGCTGTTTAGCCGCAATCTGCGTGTGCTGTGGCGCTGGGAGTGGCTGGCCGGACTGGCGGTGATTGCCCTGCTGCTGGTACCCATGTGCTATGGTCTGTACCAACAATTCGGCTGGCATGGCCTAAAATTTTATTTCTGGACACAGAGCTTCGGGCGGATAACCGGTGAAAGCGAATGGCGCGATAATTCTACGGTGTTTTATTTCGTGCATACTTTCCTGTGGGCTTTTCTGCCCTGGATGCTGGTGGCCTATTACGGGGTCATCCGCGATTGGTATGTGCTGGTCAAAAATAAGTTTACCCCCGGGGTGGTGTCGGAAGTGCTTACGCTGGGTGGCTTTACGCTCACTTTTATCGCCATGTCGTTGTCGCGCTACAAGCTGCCGCACTATATTTTCGTGGTTTTTCCGCTGGTGGCCATTATTACGGCCAAAACGTTGTGGTATATCATTGACAACCGCAAACATGTCAAGGTTTTTACCCTGATTAATTGGGTGCTGTGGGCCGGACTGTGGATGGCAGCCGGTTTGTTGAGCTATGGCACTTTCAGTGGCGCACCCTGGTGGGTAGCGGCCGGAGGGGTGCTCTTGCTGGCTGCCTCCTTTTATTATCTGGCGGTGCGCAAGGAGCCGGTTGCGCGGCTCATCTACGCTCCGGTGCTGACTATCGTGGGTGTTAATTTTATGCTGAACACCTGGTTTTACCCTACCTTGCTTACCTATCAGGCCGGCTCTGTGGCAGGCCGTTATATTGCCGCTCAGGCCGGTCATCCACCGGTTTATTCGTTGGGGCTTATTTCGCATGGGCTGGATTTTTACAGCGGCCGGGTGGCTACAAATGTAGAGGCCGGGGAGCTGCGTCAAATGCCGGGGGTGTGGGTATATACCGGCCGCCAAGGTAAGGCGCAACTGGATAGCCTGGGTATTGAATATGTGCAATTAAAGGCTTTCAAAAAATACCCCGTTACGCAGCTTACGATGGAATTTTTACGACCTACCACCCGCGATAAGGTAGTGGGAACCGCTTATTTGCTGGAGATAAAGGAATAGACACTGGCGGGTAGCTACTACAGTCCCAATCTGGCAAATCTGTCTAATAAAAGCCTAATATATTTTTCTTGCATCGCTTCAGATAGAAATGATTTGCGGATTAGCTGCACTGCGGCTGCTTTTTTTGCTGAAAAACGTTTGAAAACGCTGTTTATTTGTTTGTTATTCAGTCCGATATTAAAGGCAAACTGTTCAAAGTCTTGTTTCTTTAGTTTGCTTTTTTTTCCCACCATGGGCAAAGCGAGTTCTTCAGTATCATCTGGTAAAACCAGCGATACATTTACCAGGTCGTAGGCTGGTGATAAGCTCCAGTCGGTTGTGCTTTTTATAAAGGAAAAATTCTTTAAATGCATATCATTATTGCCGGTGAGAAAGGCAAAAACGAGCTGCTCAAACAAGAATAATTGGTCGAGCAGAGTATTACTGGCATAAGTGGCAATTGCTTTAGCTATTCGTTCCATCGAACCTTTGTATTTGTCTGTTGCCTCGGTAATCTGGAACATATCCAGCATATGTATTTTGCTGCCATCGGTTTCCCGATCAATTCGTTTGGTTAAAAAAGCCAATTCACCGGAAGCAAACCGAATAAGGGTAGCCGGAACTGTTTGAATGCCGAAAATATTAGCCAGTTTCATAGTCAAATGTTCGTTTGCCGGCATTTCGGGATACCTGTCATCAGGCGGTTTTAAAATATATTGACCTCCGAGTGTGCCCACAATTGTAAGCCTTGCCTTTGCTTTGCTACGGGTATTTTTAATTATTGTCATTGACAATTTAGCTTGTACACCCGGTATGGCAACACTTCTTAGAACTACTTGTTGGGCCAATTCATCAATCTGAGTCAGCGAATAAGTAATTTCAGGCGCTGCCGTTGCACCGAAAATTGCCTGGGCACATTCCGTATGAAAGTCCCGGTATTTCTCCAAAGGCGCATAGCAATATAAACATTTATTCTTCATTATCTTTTCCCAGCTGTCTTACACTTACGGCACCAATACAATCCTGACAGCAAACCAGCAACAGCCCCATACGATCATTTTGATTGATTTTCCAGCTTTTAGTCGCTATATCCAATAGCCAACCTTCGGGAATCAACCCTTCAAAAAATGGGAACAAATGATTTGCCTCGTAAGGTTGCTCGCGTACCGGCATGGTGAAAGTAATAAAATCATCGGGGAATTGTTTTATAAAATTTTCATCATAACGAAAAATAAATTGCCCCTCGTCAGTCTCTGTAATGATGCCGGCACGCACGTTTCCATAGTATACTGCTCCTTGTCTCATTTATTTAGCTCTTTGCTGGGTACGGGCGCCAACTCGTGGCCAAACATTTGCAGTACCCGGTTCACTTTTTCCATGTTCAGGTTGGTTTTGCCTTGCTCTATTTTGCGGACTACCGTCAGGGCCACTCCGGCCCGTTCGGCAAACTCTTCCTGGGTCAGGTTTACGGCCTTTCTTCTTTCTTTTACAAATTGATATAAAGGTTTCATTATATGTAAAAAAATATAATTTACTAATTAATGATGTAATTATATGCAAAAGAATATAATTGTCAAAATAATGTGATAAATATATGTAATAGCGTATAAAAATTACCTGAAACTATTGCATCGATTCCAAAAAAGCTGCAATGCTACTGTACACTTGCTTCGGGGTGGTGATGCGGAGGTGGTTTTGCTGATAGTCTATTTGAATGCTTTCCGGCAACTGTGACAAATTTATCTGCTGTTTGCCAAGGGCCTTTTTTAACAAACCCACGGCATGCTTGTCTCCTGTAATTTTTATGGGGGGTAAGTTGTCCTGCGGGTTTTGATTGTGCAGGTCAAATACCTTGTCCACGCTGCCATTCAGCACCAGGTCTTCGGTCAGGCCCTGGCGCACGCCTTGCTTGTCGAAGAGCCATAAGTAATGCCCGAAGGTAAGGGCCAGGTCGAGGTCGTGGGTGGCGAGCAGGATACTCTTGCCCTGTTGCAGGCAAAGCTGTTGCAGCAGGCCGGTGATGTTTTGCTTGTTATTGATATCCAGGTGGATGGTTGGTTCGTCCAGGATGATCAGAGGGGTCTCCTGTGCCAGGGCGCGGGCGATGATGGCCTTTTGCAGGTTGCCATCGCTCAGGTGGCTGAGCAGGGTGTGGCGCTGCGCTTGCAGGCCTACCTGTGCCAGTGCCCGGTCAACCGCCTGATGATCGGCTGCTGAGAAGTTGTTTTGCCAGTTGGTATAGGGGTAGCGTCCCAGCCTTACCAGGTCTTCCACGCTCATCAGGCCGGTGGCCGGCTTGCCGGTAAGCACCAGCGCCATCTGGCGGGCGCGCGCTTTGGCGCTCAGGTTTGCCAGTGGCCTGTTTTGTAACCACACCTCACCGTCAAGGGGCTCCAGCATGCCGGCCAGGGTCTTCATCAGGGTGGACTTGCCGATACCATTGGGGCCCATCAGGCAGGTAAGGCGGCCGGCCGGCAGGTGCAGCGACAGGTGGCGGGCTACCACTTGTGGTGCCTTCTTGTGGCGGTAGCCGATGGTCAGGTCAACGGTATGCAGGGTCGGGGCCGCCATGAGCTAGTCGATAGGATAGGGGATATAAACGAAGCGGGTAAAGGCTCCGTCCATGACGAACAGACAGCAATATTCGTCCGGATCTTTATAGGTAGCCTTGAAATTATCCACCTTGTCTTCGGCTATCAGGCCGCGCTGCACAAACTCATCCAGGTAAGAGGCGTTGTAGTTCCATTCGGTGGCCACTTCGTGCTTGTCGATCAGCAGCAGCCCGATGGGAATATCGTCTTCCTTGCCGATGGGGAAGATGGGGTAGTCGGAAAAGCCTCTTTTTCTGATTTGATAGGCGGCTTCGCGCAGCGTGTCGGCCACTACGGCAAAGTCTTTGGTGATCGTGCCCAGGTATTTACCATCCAGTTCCGGATCGTTGTGCATGGTTATTTCAGTTTTAATAATACAATATTTTCTACATGGTGGGTGTGCGGAAACATATCCACCGGTTGTACCTCTTTTATGGCATACTGGTCGGCCAGCAATGCCAGGTCGCGTGCCTGGGTGGCCGGGTTGCAACTTACATATACTATTCTATCGGCCCGGCTACGATTCAGCATGTTCACCACATCCTTATGCATACCGGCCCGGGGCGGATCGGTGATAATCACCTGCGGGCGACCGTGGGTATGCATAAAATCATCCGAGAGGAGGTCTTTGATATCTCCGGCAAAGAAAATGGTATTGTCAATATTGTTCAGCCGGGCATTCAGATTGGCATCTTCTATCGCCTCGGGCACCGATTCGATGCCTACTACCCGGCCGGCCCGGTGGGCGATAAAGTTGGCAATGGTGCCGGTACCGGTGTACAGGTCGTACACGGTTTCGCTGCCGGTGAGGCCGGCCATTTGCAGCACCTGCCGATAGAGGGTTACCGCCTGCCGGCTGTTGGTCTGGAAAAACGACTTGGGGCCGATGCGATAGGTAAGCACACGACCTTCTTCCACCTCCATCTGCTCTTCGATATAGGGCTGGCCGGCAAAATTGATTACTTCCAGGTCGTAAAAGGTTTCGTTCTTTTTGGGGTTCACCACATAATTGAGCGAAGCTACGGCAAATTCCTGCTGCAGCGCTTCGAGCAGTGGTCGGGTGATTTCCGGCCGCTCGGCTGCTACTTGCAGGATGACCATGGTTTGGCCGGTGGTGGCGGTGCGGATGATCAGGTTGCGCAGGAAGCCCGTATGGTGGCGCAGATTGTAAAAGGGGATATCGTGCTGGCGGGCATAGTGGCGCAGCCAGTTGCGGATGCTGTTGGACGGCTCGGCCTGCAGATGACATTGCTCGATATTCAGCACCCGGTCGAAGCGCCCCGGTATATGAAACCCCAGCCCCCTGCGATCCAGCTCGTTGGCGCTGTTTATTTCCTCCTGGGTAAGCCAGCGGCTGTCGGTAAAGGTGAATTCCAGCTTGTTGCGGTAATGACGCTCCTGCGGGGAGGCGATTATGGGTTTTACAGGGGGGAACGACAGACCGCCCAGATGGGCAAAGGCATCGGCCACCTGCTTGTGTTTGAACTCAAGCTGAATCCGGTAGGGCAGGTGTTGCCACTTACAGCCGCCACAAGTGCCGAAATGCTCACAAAAGGGCTCGGTACGCAGGTCCGACAGTTCATGCCAGGCTATGGGCACCCCTTCGTAATAGTTTTTGCGCTTGTTGGTTACGCGTACATCCACCACATCACCGGGGGCGCCACCGCGGATGAAAACCACCCGGTTGTCAACCCGGGCCAGGGTCTTGCCTTCGGCCGCCACCTCACTGATTTTTACCTTTTCGAGAATAATTTTCTTGCGCATGCCCCTGCAAAAGTAGTTGATTTGCTCCTGCAGCAGTAAACTTAAGCGGCTTACTCTACGTAAAAAAGAAATAATCGTACGCCTTGCCGGTTGAAATTCATAATTTTGACCGATTGCAACCTACCAATCAAATTGTGAGACGGCTGTTACTCTTCTTCCTGCTTTTTGTGAGCCTTAGCGGCCGGGCCTCGCACATTGTGGGGGGTGAATTTGAGCTTTTGCATATTGAGGATTTCCGCTATAAGCTCAATCTGATTTTGTATTTTGATGTAAAAAACGGCAACCCCGGAGCGCGTGATAACGATGTAACTGCGCGCATCTTTCGCAAATCCGATAATCAGCCGATGATGGATGTACTGCTGCCTTTTGTGCAGGTGCTGCGGGTAGATTATTTTCAGCCGCAATGCTCACAGGGCGAGATTATTACCGATAAGCTTATTTACTCGGCAGAGATTACCTTGCCGCCCGATGTTTATAATGATCCGGCCGGTTATTATATAGCGTGGGAGCGCTGCTGCCGCAATTACAGCATTACCAACATCTATAGCGAAGACCCGCAGGATGATGGCGCTATTACGGCCGGGCAGACGTTTTATCTGGAGTTTCC
>WFNR01000101.1 GCA_015488485.1 Cyclobacteriaceae bacterium
AATGATTGAGGCCTACCGCCTGCTGGTAAGCAAGCTCAGGGAGGAGGGGCTCAAACCATATCCGCTGCACCTGGGCGTAACCGAGGCAGGCGAAGGCGAAGACGGCCGTATAAAATCGGCTGTAGGTATCGGCACCCTGCTGGAAGACGGGTTGGGTGATACCATCCGGGTGTCGCTTACCGAAGAGCCCGAGCTGGAGATACCCGTAGCCCGCACGTTGGTGGAGCGCTACCGCCAACGCCCGGCCGACAGTGGCCTGCCTCCCATCAGCCAATACAAAATCAATCCATATATCTACCATAGGCGCGCTACCCGGCAGGTAGCCAACCTGGGTGGCGATCAGGTGCCTGTGGTGGTGGCCGACCTGAGCCATGCTTCAACGCTTGACCGCCAGACACTGGCCGCCATCGGTCATCATTATCTGCCGGCACAAGACAAGTGGGTGGCCACCGATCTGGCTGCCGACCTGCTGTACCCGGGCCCGCGGCAGCCTGCGGCCGACCTGCCCGGTTATCTGAAAATCCTCCTCGACTATGAGGTGTGGCAGGAGCAGGCGCCTGCTGGCCGCTGCTGGCCGCTGTTTACCCCGGCCAACTACCGCAGTATGGAAGAGCCTGCCTGGCTGCAAATCGAGGTTGACAAAGATACGCTGCCGGCCCACCTGGCCGACAATACCATACTGCTGCTGCATACCGCCAACCCCAACCGGCTGGCCGCCCTGCGCAGGTTCATCAATGAGTTGATACTGCAAGAGATCACCAATCCGGTAATAATCAGCCTCGACTACCGCGGCCTGCCACCGGAAACCTTTCAGCTATATGCTGCCACCGATGCCGGGGGTTTGCTGGCCGATGGCCTGGGTGACGGCCTGATGCTCACCTACGATGACATACGCCTGGCCAACCAAACCGCTTTTGGTATACTGCAGGCCGCCCGGGCGCGCATCACCAAAACTGAGTACATCTCCTGCCCTTCCTGCGGCCGCACGCTGTTCGACCTGCAGGAGACCACCGCCCGCATACGCGAGCGCACCAGCCACCTGAAAGGGGTGAAGATCGGTATCATGGGCTGTATCGTTAACGGCCCGGGTGAAATGGCCGATGCCGATTACGGCTATGTGGGCTCCGGCCCGGGCAAGATTACGCTGTACAAAGGCCAGAAAGTAGTGAAAAAGGGCATACCAACAGCACAGGCCGTAGATGAACTGATCGAGCTGATCAAAGCCCATGGCGATTGGAACGAACCGGAAACCTTAATCCACAAATCATGAACGAAAATAAAAAAGAAAAACTAAGCTGGCGGGAGTTTCTACAGCTCAATGAAGTGGCAGGTTATTTTTTTCGCAAAAAGGACCCCAACCGGCAAACCAACTTCAGCTTGCGCTCCATGCATTTTGTTAATAAATTTTCGATGGTTGTTTTCTTGCTGGCAATTATTTACTTGATAGTGAAGCATTTTATCCTAAGCTAGCATGAATATTCCATCAATTTTTGGTAGAATTATTTCTTTGCTCCTTATTTGGCAAAGTGGCTTTCTTTTCGCCCAGCACCACTACCCGCTGCGCCCGCAGCAAGATATCCTGCATTATACCTTTGCCATCATGCTGAATGATAGCAACAACCTCATAACCGGTCGCGCTACCCTGGTGTACCGCCTTATGGGTAGCGATACGTTGTACCTCGACCTGGGAAACCGGCAGGCTGACAGCACCGGCATGGTAGTACAAACTGTGATGTATCATGGTAAAGCGGCTGCCTACAGCCACCGCCATAACCGCCTGGCCATTCACCTGCCGGCCGCTGGTCATGCCGATACCGTAGTGATAAACTACCAGGGCATACCAGCCAACGGGCTGATTATCGGTGAGAGTAAGTTCGGCAAGCGGGTGTTCTTTGGCGACAACTACCCCGACCGCGCCCGCCACTGGCTGCCTTGCGTAGACCACCCGGCCGACAAGGCTACCCTTAGCTGGGTGATTACCGCTCCGCAACACTACCGTATTGTGGCCAGCGGCACCCGCACGGCTATGCGCCTCAACCCCGATGGCACGGCTACCACCACCTGGCAGCAAAGAGTACCGTTATCTACCAAAGTGATGGTGCTGGCGGCCGCCAACTTTGCCGTAGATACTTCAGGGGTGGCAAACGGCATACCGGTAACCACCTGGGTGTATGAAGACAACAAAGCCGATGGTTTTCACGATTTTGCAACCGCACCCGCTATTCTGGCCTTCTACGATTCGCTCATCGGCCCCTACCCTTTCAGCAAGCTGGCTCATGTGCAATCCAAAACCATGTATGGCGGCATGGAAAATGCCGGCAACATCTTTTATTTTGAAGATGCCGTAAACGGCCGGGCCAGCATCGATTACCTGATTGCCCACGAAACCGTGCACCAGTGGTTTGGCAATTCGGCTACTGAAAAAGACTGGCCGCATGCCTGGCTGAGCGAAGGGTTTGCCACCTATCTGACACACGAGTATGTCCGCCAGCGCGAAGGCGAGGCCGTCTTTCACCAGCGGCTGGCAGACGACCGCCAGAAGGTGCTGGCCTATTGGCAGCAAAAGCCGCTACCAATTGTCAACACCGGCCTGGTTACTTTTCCGCAAGTGGCCGATTTGTGGGAGTTACTCAGCGCCAATACCTACCAAAAAGCCGGCTGGGCACTGCACATGCTGCGCCAGGAAATAGGCGAAGAAGCCTTCTGGCAGACCATACGCACCTACTACCGCACCTACCGCGACAGCATTGCCGGCACCGAAGACTTCCGCCACATTGCCGAAACCGTAAGCGGCCGCAGCCTGGTCACATTCTTCCGTCAATGGTTCTACACAGCCGGCCAACCGGTGCTGCAAGGTAGCTGGCAATACCAAAACGGTCGTCTGGTGATAACCCTGGAACAAAAGCAAACCCCGGTTTTTGACTTCCCGCTGCAGATAGCCATTGTAAGCGGTGGCAAACAGCAGATTACTACGCTGCACATGACCCGGCAACGGCAGACTTTCCGGCTGGAGAGTGCCCCGCCCGAAGCCATTCTGCTGGACCCGCAGGTAAACCTTCTCTTCCAGGGGCCCGCCCGTTTACCCCGCCAGCAACCATGAACATCGAAGTATTCAGAGACTACTGCCTGGCCAAAGCAGGTGTAACCGAAGAGCTGCCCTTCGATGAAAATACGCTGGTCTTTAAGGTAATGGGCAAGATGTTTGCCCTAACCGACATTGAGTTGTTCGACAACATCAACCTCAAGTGCGACCCGGCCCGCGCCCTGGAGCTACGCGAGCAGTATGCCGGCATCAGGCCGGGCTACCATATGAACAAAAAGCACTGGAACAGCGTAAGCACCGATGGCTCGGTGCCTGATACCCTGCTGTATGCGCTTATCGACCATTCCTACGAACTGGTAGTGGCCGGTTTACCCGGCAAATTGCGGCAGCAGTTGTCATAGCCGGCCGGCTATTGGCTGGCTACTCCTCTATTCTGATATCATCCGACAGCTCGTTATCGTCTTTTTCCACATTGGTAAAGCTGTGCTCCAGCAGCAAGTCCTGGCAGATGCTGATGGCATTGATAATGCCCTGTGCTACCTGGCCGTGCTTGATACCCAGGATGATGGTCTCGACAATATGCTTCCAGTCTTTTTCCTTTATTTTGGCGTTGATGCCTGTATCACCCAGCACTACCACCTGATGCTCCAGCTCGGAGATGTAAAACAAAATTCCGATACGATCATGGGTGTTAAAAACTTCTTCTTGCAAGAATATATCGCGCGCCCGGGTAAGCACCCGCTGGTCGATGACAGCCGATGAGGTAAGCTGCAGCCGCATGGGCGGCACCAGCACCACCACCAGATAAGCCGCCAGCATAACTACCACCATCATAATGCTATAAAACAAGGGTGTAAACCACTCGGGCAGCATCCACATGTACGACATAATGCCTACCAGCAGCGCTACGAGCAAGCCCATCAATGCTGCGAACTTCCAGGCAGCTCCCAGGTAACTATCGCTTTTGCGGGCAAAGTAGATCACCAGCTCTCCGGCTGTTTGGCGCTCCAAAGCTGCTACCGCCTCTTTAATCTTTTCTTTATCGCTATCCGAAAATACAAACTTGCTCATATCTTTAAGATTTATAATACTTTACCAGCTACCGGAGGCACCACCGCCACCGAAGCCGCCACCGCCACCCGAGAAGCCGCCACCACCAAAGCTGCCTCCTCCGCCACCGGAGAAGCCACCGCCATAATACACACCTCCCCTGCCGCGGCCAAACATCACCGGCAGCCCGAAAATAACCGCCATAATGGAGAAGACTATTTTCCAGGTTATCAGAAAAATGATGCCGGCAAAAATCAACAGAATAGCCAGTTTTACCTTTTTGTTTTTAATAAAGGCACTTAAAAACGACAACCCGAAAATGGCGAAAATAAAATAAGACACCCATTTGTCGCCCTGCTTGTCGCTGGCGGCTGCACTGGTCACCTCAGGTAGTTCTTCGCCTTCTATCAAGCCCATAATCGCCCCCAGCCCATCGCTGATACCCTCGTAAAAACGCCCCTGGCGGAATTTGGGAATAATAATATTCTCGATAATACGCTTGGCATAGGCATCGGGTATGGCCCCTTCCAGGCCATAGCCTACCTCTATACGCACCCTGCGGTCGTCTTTGGCCACCAACAGAATAACCCCGTCATCAACGCCCTCGCGGCCTATTTTCCATTCATCCGCCACACGGATGCCATATTCCTCTATGGTCTCTGGTTGTGTGGTAGGCACTATCAGCACCACCACCTGGCTGCCTTTTTGCTTTTCAAAATCGGTCAGCATGGATTCCAGATAGGCTTTTTGCTGATCGGTGAGGGTACCGGTCAGGTCGGTCACACGGGCCTGGAGGGGAGGTATTTCCACCTCCGACCGAACCTCTAAGGCCAACACCAGAAGAAGGATGCTTATCTGGTATTTAAGGTAGTTTATTCGCACTTGTTTCGTAGTTTTGCTAAAAGCTTGATTTTATTAAGTAATCTTGTTAATCAAAAATAGAAAAAGTTATGAGTAAAAAAGGCTGGATCGTGATAATTATCCTGGTTGTGCTGGCTTTTATAAGCATGGGCCGCTACAACAGCATGGTTGATAAAGAAGAAGAAGTAAAAAATGCCTGGGCGAAGGTAGAAACCCAATACCAGCGCAGGGCCGATCTGATACCCAACCTGGTAAACGTGGTGAAAGGCTATGCTGCCCATGAAAAAGAAACACTGGAGGCGGTGATGAAAGCACGGGCCGAGGCTACCAGCGTAAAAATAGACCCCACCAACCTGAATGCCCAGAACCTGCAGCAGTTTCAGGCTGCCCAGGGGCAGCTTAGCAGCGCCCTCTCTCGCCTGATGGTGGTGGTAGAGCGCTACCCCGACCTGAAAGCCAACCAGAACTTCCTGGAGTTGCAGGCACAACTCGAAGGCACCGAAAACCGCATAGCAGTAGCCCGCGACCGTTTCAACAACGCGGTTATGGAGTATAACAAGCTTATCCGCAGGTTCCCGGGCAACCTGTTTGCCGGTATTTTCGGCTTTGAAAAACTGACGCCATTTGAAGCCAGTGAAGAGGCGTCAAAGGCCCCGGAAGTTAATTTTTAGGCAGAGAAGGCACACTTACAAGCACCGGCTATACGTTAAGTGTTTGATTTTTACCGGAAAATGCCGTTATTTTTGGTATTTTTACCGGCCTGAAAACCTTTAATACAAGGTGATTTTAAACTGTATGCGCAAATATCTGCTCGTTATAGGGCTACTTACAGGGCTCTTGTATTCCTGCAAGGTTGACAACATCTGTGCGGCCTATCAGAGCTATTTTCTGCTGAGCCCGCAGTTGCAGCCCAGCGCCTTTTCTTTTCAGGAAGCCGATAGCGTGCCCGAGCATTATGTGCCGGAGCTCTTTGCCCTGGTAGATGAAAGCGGCCTGCCACGCAAAGACCTGCCCAACACCGAGAAAGACAAAAACGGCCTGGTAAAAGGGCAATGGGATATCATCAAAAACTGGAACAAACGCATTGTACCCCGCGAGGTAGTATTGCCCGAAGAAGACGATTCATTGCTCTTTGCCGGTGACCAGATGATGCTGGCCGAAGTGGACGTGGTGGACAGCCTGGCGCTGGACAGTGCCCTGGCAAGCGGCCCCACTTATAGGTACAATAACGACCAGAAGTTTTATAACTGGTACTTCCGCGACAAGCTGGCCTGGGCCGATGAGCGCCCGCAGCCTGCTGAGGAGCCGGCCCGCGAAGAAAAAGAAAAAAAGGAAGGTTTTTTCAAACGCCTGTTTAGTAAATTTAAGAAAAAAGACAAAGAAACCGTAGCGGCCGATAGTGTAAGTAATAATTGATGGAAAATAAAGGTGTTAACTATCCAAGTACAGCCAAAGCGGCAGCCACATTTCTCATCATGGCGGCTGTTATCCTATTGCTGCAGTATTTTCGTGCTTTTTTGCAACCTTTTGTAGTAGCCCTTATCCTTTGGTTTATTATTCATGAAGTCAGGTTTTGGCTTGGAAAAATTAAAATCAAAGGCAAAGCACTACCTAAATCTTTGCTTACCGTTATCAGTACCTTGGTAGTATTTTACCTGTTCAATATCATCACCCAGCTTATTATCTACAACTTTCAAAGCCTGGCAGCCAATGCTAATACCTATAATGAGATACTGCTGGAAATGGCCGATGATATTGAGGAACTTTTTGGAATAGACAATGTTGACAAAGTGATAGGGAGCAACCAACAGGCCATAGTAAGTGCAGCCTCTTCGGCTGCCAAAGGACTGGCTACCCTTATAGGCAACTTTTTTCTGGTAATTATTTACGTGCTTTTCCTGTTGCTCGAAGAGGGAGATCTGGGGCATAAACTACGCAAAATTTATGCCCGTTCATCTTCCCGGCAAAAGATACGCAATTCGGTAAACCGTATCATGAAGTTGTTTAGCGATTATCTGGGTATTAAAATCATCACCAGCTTCCTGACCGGCTTTTTCAGCTTTTTTATCCTGTTATATCTGGATATAGACCTGCCTATGCTGTGGGCTTTTCTGATTTTTATACTCAATTTCATACCCAGTATCGGCTCCATCGTGGCAACTGCCTTTCCGGTATTATTTGCCTTGTTGCAGTACTATGGCGACTGGAGCAAGCCCGTTTATGTGTTGTTGGGCATTATGGCAGTGCAGGTAGTGATCGGTAATTTTCTCGAGCCCAAACTATTAGGCAACAAACTTAACCTTAGCCCTTTGGTGGTTCTGCTCGGATTGGCTTTTTGGGGCGCGGTTTGGGGCTTCGTAGGCATGCTGCTCTCCGTGCCCATAGATGCCATGCTGATGATAATATTCAGCCAGTTTGAAAGCACCCGCAATGCCGCCATCCTGTTTTCAAAAGACGGTAATATCGAGTATTTGTTCGAAGATACGGTTTATAAGTAGAGAGGAGAATAAGCGGATAGTGAGCCAATATAAGGTCACTTGAAATGATGAAAAACCCGTTTTAAATTTGGATAAAGTTATCTCATAAGATAACTTTGGGAAATGTTTAGGAAAATAATCTTCCATGAAAATGATTTTATCGAATTTTATCAAAAGCAAAATGAAAAAGTAAAGAAGAAAATTCAATATGTATTTGAACTGATAAGGCAAGTGGATCGCGTGCCTGAGAAATTTTTGAAATATTTGTCTGAAACTAACGGGTTATATGAGATTAGAATAGAGCACCAATCAAATATATATCGAATATTCTGCTGTTTTGATGATGATAAAATGATTGTACTTTTCAACGGATTTCAAAAGAAAACGCAAAAGACACCTAAAAGGGAAATTGAAAAAGCCAAAAGATTGATGAAATCATATTTTACACAAAAAAACAAAAAACAACATGGATAAGTATAAAAACATAAAGGATTTTGATCAACTTCTTGAAGTGGAATATGGTAAAGTTGGCACTGAAAGCAGAAATAAATATGAGGAAAATGCTCAAATGTTTATTATTGCCGAAATGCTAAAAGAAGCTAGAAAAGAGGCAAAGATGACTCAAGAACAATTAGCTGAAAAAGCAGGAACAAAGAAGAGCTATATTTCCAGATTAGAAAATGCCAAAGGGAATATTCAACTTTCCACTTTGATCAGAATCTTTGAAAAAGGCTTAAACAAAAGAATTGGACTGACGTTCCTTTAAAAAATAACACCAAGAAGGGAGGACAAACAACTATAAATTTTTTAAGTCATTACTTGCGATACTTCGCCCTGGTTTGCACCTTAGCCATTTCCCGCTCTACAATCAGGCGGGCAATATTCAGCGCCACTTCATCACCGGCAGCCATCACAGCTTTTACCTTCTCCTCACTCACATCTATGCGATACAGGCCGTTGAGCAGGCGCTCAAAGTCGTGGTCGAGCAGGTATTGTACCAAAGCAGCCAACTTGCGCTCCATATCGTCCAGATCGTTTACTTCCCGCACCGGCAAGCTCAGGGCAAAATCTTTGTTTACCAGTTCGATGGCTTGATGTATCTCTCCGTTCATGGCTCTTTGTCGGCTTCGGCTTCCTGTGGCGCAGCAGTAAGCAACTCAGGCGCTTGTTTATGAATTATCAGATACCAGTTTACCAGTTTCTTAATATCCGATACGTACACCCTCTCGCGGTCGTAATCGGGCAGAATATGAGCCAGAAAGCTTTTGAGCTCTTCCGGATCAGAGTTTTTGTCTACCCCCGGATCATCGTCAAATTCCTCTTTGATTTTGCGCATTACATCTTCCAGCGGTACGGAATCTTCCTGTCCGGTGGTATAAATTGATATCTCCGACAGCACTGACACTTTTTGTTGAAAGCCGGTTATCAACCTGGCTTTTTTCTCGTCCAGTGATTCCAAGATCACACCTGTTTTGGCCGGTTTAATAACCTTAAAAAGTCCGCCTTTACCGGCCACCGTGGCTATATCCTTAAATTCCATAATTCACTCCTATGAAACTGTAAAAATACACAAAAAGAACGGCATTTCGACTTACAGGCAGGCGTATCTGATTGCTTTTTGCCTTTGGCAGTAAAAAATTTCAATCACAGCAAACACCTGTTGGGCAATTTTGGTACTATTGAGCCGCCAAAAGAATAACCATGAAAGTAAGGCACCTGCACCAACCTCGCTATCTGAAACAGCACTTCGATTTCAGGCTGGCCGGCCGTTGGCTTACCTTCGGTACGCTGATAGGCATCGTCAGTGGCCTGGGAGCAATTCTGTTTCAAATGTTGCTGTCGCTGGTACGCCAATTATCGTTTGGCAAACTCATGGGACTAACCCCCCTGGCCCCAGGCGGTGAGACGGAGCTCTTTCATATTGGTGGTGGCACTTTTACACCTTACCTGGTTATTGCCCTGCCTGCCGTAGGTGGACTGCTGGCCGGATGGCTGGTTTATACCTATGCGCCCGAGGCCGAAGGGCACGGTACGGATGAGGTCATCAAGGCTTATCACAAAAAGCGCGGCATTATCTCCTCCAAAGTGCCCATTATCAAGCTGGTGGCCTCGGTGCTGACCATCGGCAGTGGCGGCAGTGGTGGGCGCGAAGGGCCCATCGCCCAGATTGGGGCCGGCTTTGGCAGCTACCTGGCCCGTAAGTTGGGCCTCAACACGCGCACCCGTAGATGGATGCTGGCTGCCGGTATGGGAGCCGGCATCGGCAGTATCTTTCACGCGCCACTGGCCGGAGCATTGTTTTCTGCCGAAGTACTTTATTCCGACCCCGATATAGAAGCCGAAGTGTTGCTGCCGGCCTCAGTGTCTTCGATAATTGCCTATACGGTTTATTCGCTGGTATTCGGCTGGCACAATATGTTTATCGAATCCAACGCCCTGAGCTTTTCCTCCCCGGCCGAACTGTTGCCTTATCTGATTCTGGGTATTGCCATGGCGCTGTTGGCTCATCTTTATATCAGGGTGTTTTACGGGGTAAATGATGTTTTCAAAAAACTAAAATTCAATCCGGTTTTTAAGCCGGCCCTGGGTGGCTTGCTCACCGGCCTTACCGGCTTCGGCCTGATTATGCTATTCAACGATACCACCTATATGGTAGATGTAATGGGTGGCGGCTATGGCATTCTGCAGGAGGTATTCAATAATGGTATCAGCCATACCGGACTATGGTTACTGGCGGTTATTGGCTTTGTCAAGATTCTAACCACCTCGTTCTCCATCGGCTCGGGTGGCAGTGCCGGAGTCTTTGGCCCTTCTATGGTAATAGGCGGCACCTTTGGCACCACCATCGGCTTTGGTCTGCAAAAAATCATGCCGGGCATCATCACCAACCCGGTGTCGTTTACCATTGTGGGTATGGCCGGCTTCTTTGCCGCAGCGGCCAACACTCCGCTGTCCACTATACTGATGGTAAGCGAACTTACCGGCAACTATCGCCTGCTGCTGCCCACCATGTGGGTATGCACCATCGCCTACTTTATTGCCCGTAAATGGACCATCTACCGCAGCCAGGTACCCAACCGCAACCATTCACAAGCGCATTTCGGGCGTTTTTCACCGCAAATCATCAACAACACCACGGTGGCAGAGGCTTATAAGCGCTCGCGCAAGTTTCTGATTGTAAAAGAAGATATGCCCATTGCCGAAGTGCTGACGCTTATCGACAACACCCATCAGCGGGTTTTTCCGGTAGTGAATGAGGAAGGCCATCTGCTAGGCGGCTTTAATATTGATGATATTACCCATGTATTGCACGAGCCCAACAGCGAAATCGCCACCGCCCACGACCTGATGTACACCCAGATACCCACGGTCTTTGCCACCGACACGCTGGATAAGGCCCTACAGCTCATGAACGACAGTTTTATGGATGAGGCAGTAATTATTGATAACAGCCCGGCCCATCGGGTGCTGGGCATTATTACTTCCTCGGATATCGTTTTTGCCTACAACCGCAAGCTCTCGGAGCTCTATTACAGCGAGCAGGAGTTGGAAACATCGCAACAACCGGCCGACCGCAGCGTACTGCAAAAGCTCGACCTGCTGCGCCTGGTAGAACAAGACCTGATAACCCTGCACCCCGATGATACGCTGGGGGCTATCGTAGAGGCGGTTATCAAGTCGAAACGCAATATTTTTCCGGTAGTGGATGAACACCAGAAACTACAAGGGATAATTCTGCTTAATGATATTCGCAGTATCATGTTCGACCGCAGCAAATACGACCTGGTGACGGCCAAAGAACTAATGACCGCTCCTCCGGCATATGTCTATGAAAACGACACCATGCAGCAGGTAATAGACAAGTTCGAGCAGACAGGCGCCTGGAACCTGCCGGTACTCGACAAGGACGGCCGTTACATGGGCCTGGTGTCGCAGTCAACTATTTTTGCCCACTTCCGCAAGGCGCTAATCAGGCAGTCGGTCTGAACGCACACCGGCAAACTGACGATAATATTTTTGCAAGACCCCTGCAGCCGGCTTATTCTGCGGGGTAAAGCCATTATGCTGCTGCCCGCCTCTTCGCTCATGGCCGACAAACCACTTCCACAGGAAGCCCCCGGCAACCCAGGGCTCGGCCCACACTTCTTCAAACATGGCGCGGTAGGCCAACTGTTGGTTTTCAAGCGATACCTCTCCCTGGCGGCTTGCCTCCCAGGGCTTACTGGTATTGCCCAGCCGGCTCCTATAGCCGTATTCGGTAAATAAAACCGGCTTGCCGGTACGGCCGGCTACCTTTGCCATGGCTGCTTTCCAGGGTTGCCAGCCCTGACACAGGTCTCCTTCGGTGGGTTTTTCCTTATCAGATAAGGGAAAATAAGCATTGATACCTATGTAATCCAGGTCTTGCCACAGCGGGCAATCCTGATATTCATCCCAGTTGGCAGCGTAGGTCAACTTGCCCTTGTAAATAGCCCTTACCTCTTTGATAAGCTGGCACCAGTACTGCGGCCGCGTTTGCACAAAAGCCTGCCATTCGGTGCCCAGACAAAAAATTTCCGCCTTCAGCTCCTGCGCCAGCCGGGCATAGTGCAACACATATTCCTTAAACGATTCCTCGAAAACCTGCCGAATACTGTCGGGTGGCAGCCAGCGGCCGGTATAGCTGCCGTGGCGCAGCCAGATATGCGGCTTAAGCATGATGCGTAGGCCGGCTGCCCGACATCTGGCGGCTGCCTGCCTGATACCCGCATCGGTCTCACCCCACCACTGGCGGCTGCTGTTATAGACCAGCCGGCCGCTTTGGCGGTCTACAAAGCCATAAGGCATCAGGCTTACCCACCGGGCTCCGGTGTGTCTGATGGCAGACACATCAGCTTCTTGTACGGAATCGGGAGCGGCTACCAGGCTGATGCCGGTAATATAGCTGCGCTGGTCGCTAGCATTGCAAGCCAGCAACACAGCCAACCAGCCGCATAAGGCCACACGCAGCATGGGCCGTCAGTTTAGTTGAACAGGTTGAAAATATCGTTGCCGATAATAAAAATCATCAGGGCCAGCAAAAATACCATGCCCACCTTTTGGGCGGTTTCCAGAAAGCGGTCACCGGGGGCCCGCCCGCTGATGATTTCATAGCTCAGGAACATCACATGGCCGCCATCCAAAGCCGGTATAGGTAGCAGGTTCATGAAGGCCAGGATCATCGACAGCATACCGGTGATATTCCAGAAGCGCTGCCAGTTCCAGGTGCCACCAAACACCCGGGCTATTCCTATGGGGCCCATCAGCGACTTGCGCGGGTCTATCTGGCCGCTTACCAGCTTGCCCAGCCCCTTGATGTTGATCCATACAGTGGTAAAGGCCTTGGCTGTACCAATGGGTACTGCCTCGAGCAAACCGTATTTGTAATGAGCCGTATTGAGCAGGATTTCCGGCCGGAAGCCCAGGATACCGTCTTCCGGCACTGTGCCGCGCAAAGCCATTACCTGGCCATCACGCTTTACGTGCAATTCAATTTCCTGGCCTTTGTATTTGAATTTCTCTTGCTCAAAATCATTGAAAAACTTTACCGGCATACCGTTAACCGCTACTATCTCATCGCCCGGCTGCAGACCCATTTTGGCAGCGGCCGAGCCCGGCATTACCTCACCCACCTTAAAAGGTCGCAACGGCTCGATAAACTTACCGATATTGCGCTTATCCGACAGCTTTTCTATCAGATTGTCAGGTATAAAAATCTTCAGGGTATCGCTGCCCCGCACCACCGTATAATAAGCCTTGTCGCCCAATAGGGTGGTGCCGGCCATCAGCTCTTCAAAACGCTCTACCGGCTGGCCGCTGATGCCGATGATGCGATCACCGGTTTGCAGGCCGATTTCTTCGGCCAGTTCATTGGCTTTGATACCGTACTTGTTGATTTCCGACATCGGGAAGAAGGTCTCGCCATAGTAGTAGGTAAGGCCGATAAAAATAAGAATGCCGGTAATTACATTCACAATAATGCCGCCCAGCATCACAATCAGCCGTTGCCAGGCCGGCTTGGCGCGGAACTCCCACGGCTGCGGCTCGGCACTCAGCGATTTGGTGTCGAGCGATTCGTCCACCATTCCGGAAATTTTTACGAAGCCCCCCAGCGGAATGGCGCCTATAGAGTATTCCGTTTCGCCTGCTTTAAAGCCGAATATTTTGGGTGGGAAGCCGATTGAATATTTCTCTACTCGCATACCAAACAACTTGGCTGCTATCAGGTGTCCGAATTCGTGTAATCCTACCAGGATAGAAAGGCTCAGGATAATCTGAGCCGCCATGATGAGTCCTTCCATTATTTAATCAGTTCTTGTGCTTTAATTCTCGTTTCTTTATCTGTCTCAACGTAATCGTTCAGATCCGGTTGTTGAATATGAGGCATTTTGGCCAGGCAGGTGGCAATTAGTTCCGGCATATCCAAAAAGCCTATTTTATCCTGCAAAAACGCCTCCACCACCACTTCATTGGCCGCATTGAGCACGCAAGGCATATTACCACCCCTGTCCATCGATTCATAGGCCAGCGCCAGATTGCGGAATGTATCCAGGTCGGGCGGCTCGAAGGTAAGGGCCGGATAAGCGGCAAAGTTAAAGCGCGGGAAAGTGGTTTTCAAGCGCTCCGGGTAGGTAAGGGCATATTGTATGGGCAGCTTCATATCGGGCAGGCCCATCTGGGCCTTGATGGAGCCGTCTTCAAACTGCACCAGCGAATGGATGATAGACTGGGGGTGCACCACTACCTCGATCTGCTGACGCTGCACGCCAAACAGCCAGTGTGCCTCTATCACCTCCAGCCCTTTGTTCATCAGGGTGGCCGAGTCGATGGTGATTTTGGCGCCCATCTCCCAGTTGGGATGACGCAGCGCCTGCTCGCGGGTTACGGTCGCCAGTTCCCCGGCTTTCATGCCCCGAAACGGCCCGCCCGAGGCGGTGAGGATTATCTTCTCCAGCGGATTGTGCTGTTCACCTGCCAGGCACTGAAAAATGGCTGAGTGCTCCGAATCCACCGGCAGTATTGCTACCCCATGATCAGCCGCCAGTTGGGTTACCAGCTCCCCGGCCACTACCAGCGTTTCCTTGTTGGCCAGGGCGATGTCCTTGCCCGCCCTGATGGCGCTGATGGTAGGCTTGAGACCGGCATAGCCCACCAGCGCAACCAATACCATATCGAGCGTATCGAGCTGTACGGCCTCCTCCAGGGCAGCCGCACCGGTAGCTACGCTGATGCCCTGCGGCTGCAGTGCGGCTTTTACCTGCTCATATTTGTCCTCATTGCCAATAACCACCTGCTGCGGCCTGAATGCCAGCGCCTGCTCAATCAACAACTCAGCCTGGTTGCCAGCCGCCAGCACCTGCACGGTAAAGCGCTCCGGGTAGGCAGCCACCGCTTCCAGTGCCTGACGACCGATAGAGCCGGTAGAACCCAGTATGGCAATGGCTTTTTGTTCTCCTGTCATCGTTTATAGCTTCATTTTTTGCAAGGCATCGGCCAGCGTGCGGTCATTGGCCAGGCGGGGCACCTTGTTCTGGCCTCCCAGCTTGCCTATCGATTTCATATACCTGACAAATGCCTGAGGCTGGAGCGGGATAATCTGCAGGGTTTGTAAAATATGGCCGGAAATCAAATCGAAATAATAGCTGTTGAGCTTTTGCAGGTGCAAATCTAACTGTTTTTCAAATGCCGCCAAATCATGGGGTGGCTGGCGGAACTCCACATACCACTCATGGCGCGGCAGCCCTTCTTCAGGGGTTACCTGCGGGGCCACGGTAAACTCCACTACTTCGGTTTCGGGAAAAGCGGCCATGGTCTGCTGCAGGGCTTTTTCCACCTCTTCAGCTATCACATGCTCGCCAAAGGCCGAAATAAAATGCTTGATGCGGCCGGTTACCACCACCTTATGCGGAAAGAGCGAGGTAAATTTTACCGTATCGCCCAAGTTATAGCCCCACAGGCCGGCATTGCTATTGATAATCACCACATAATTGACCCCGGTTTCTACCTCGTGCAAGGCCAGACGGGGCGGGTTGTCATTATAAAATTCACCGGCCGGCACAAACTCAAAGAAGATGCCGCTGTTGGCCATTACCAACAGACCGTTGTCTTCCTGGCTGTCCTGGTAGGCAATAAAACCCTCCGAAGCCGGGTAGGTTTCGATGGAAGGCACCAGACGACCGATGGACTCAAACAACTTTTTTTTGTAAGGCTCGAAATTGACCCCGCCATACACAAACATGGAGAAATTGGGAAATACCTCGCCCACCGGCTTGCCGGTGCGCTCAATAATGCGATCGAAATACATCTGCACCCAGGGAGGTATGCCCGATATCAGGGTCATATCCTGGCCGAGGGTCTCGTCAATGATTTTCTCCAGCTTGGTTTCCCAGTCGTCTATGCAGTTGGTGGCATAAGAGGGCATCTGGTTGGTACGCAGGTAGGCCGGCACGTGGTGGTTGACAATGCCCGACAGGCGCCCGGTTTTGATGCCGCCTGTCTCTTGCAGCTCGGGGCTGCCCGACAGGAAGATGAGCTTGCCATCGAGAAACCGTGACTGGCGGGTCTCGTGCACATAGCTGAGCAGGGCATTGCGGGCACTGTTGATATGGTTGGGGATGGAAGCTTTGGTGATAGGGATGTACTTGGTGCCCGAGGTGGTGCCCGAGGTCTTGGCAAAATACAGCGGCCGCCCCGGCCACAGCACATCCGGCTGCCCTTTGATAATGCGCTCGATATAGGGCTTCAACCCCTCGTAGTCGCGAATGGGTACGCGCGCCTTGAAATCCTGATAGGTGGCGATGTCGGCAAAGTTGTGGTCACGGCCAAACTGCGTATGCCGGCCCTGGCGGATTAGCTCCTGAAAAATGCGTTGCTGATACACCTGCGGCTGCTGCGACCACTGACGCTGCCGGCTGGCCACATAGTCGGCCAATGGCTTACTGAGTACGGCTCTGAATCCCATAGGGCAAAGGTAAAAGAAAATCACCCATGCCCGGCAACAAAGCCGGATGAAGGCAGGTAAATGAAGGCAGGTAAACAAATTTTGTACTTTTAGCACAACAAGACCGGTAGCCTTACGTAGGTTCATCATGTATGACATTTTTGCCAATAAATAATCATGCGCTTTTGCCCGTGCTTTTTTGTACGGTTTTTGTATCATCGTAAAAGCAAATTCCCTTGTCATGAAAAAAACACTTTTTGTTTTAGTAGTAGCCCTGGCCGGAGGGTATGCCGGTGCCTGGTTTTTCTATCAGCAGCAAGATACTTCACCTGCCCGGTTTACCCAGGTAGCTAACCACGAGGACAGTGTAGCGCCACAGGCCATGCCATTGCCGCAAACGACAACCAACACCCCGGCCCATAGTCTACAAATGCCGGCCGATTTTGTGGAGGCCTCCAAAATAAGTACGCCCAGTGTGGTGTATATCAAGAATATATCGGAGCACGTGTACCGCCAGTCTTTTATGGACTACTTCTTCGGTATCCCCGGCCAGGTGGCCGAGACCATCAGCAGCGGCTCGGGGGTGATCTTCAGCAGCGATGGTTACATCGTTACCAACAACCACGTAATTGCCGATGCCGACCGCATTGAGGTCATTCATGGCAAGAAATCGTACGAGGCACAGCTTATCGGCACCGACCCTTCCAGCGATCTGGCCGTACTCAAGATCGAGGCCAGCGATCTGCCGGCTATCCCGCTGGGTAGCTCCAAAGACCTGCAGGTGGGTGAGTGGGTAATTGCCGTAGGCAACCCGTTTAACCTGACCTCCACAGTAACGGGCGGTATCGTGAGTGCCAAGGCGCGTGCCCTGAATATTGTAAAGGATAAGTTTCCGATCGAATCGTTTATCCAGACCGATGCGGCTATCAACCCCGGCAACAGTGGCGGGGCGCTGGTGAATATCAAGGGTGAATTGGTGGGGATCAACACCGCCATTTTGTCGCGCACCGGCAGCTATGCCGGCTATGGCTTTGCCGTGCCGGTGGATATCGTGAAAAAAGTGGTGAGCGATATTATCAAGTACGGTGAGGTACAAAAAGCCTTTATCGGGGCCGATGTGGTGGACCTGGATGCCGATATCGCCCACCGCCTGTCGCTCAACCTCAACGACCTGCAAGGGGTGCTGGTAACCCGCGTGCAAAAAGGCTGGGCCGCCAGCCGGGCCGGTATTAAAGAGGGAGATATCATCCTGGCCATTGACGGCATGCCTGTCAACTCCAAGGCCGAGTACGATGAAATACTCAGCTATCGCTCACCGGGCGACCGGATAACGGTAACCTGGAAAGCGGGTAATAAAACCAAGACTGCCGACCTGGTGCTGACCAACCGCGAGGGCACCACCGGAGTGGTAAAAACACGCGTCTACACCTCGCGCTACCTGGGGGCCGACCTGGAGGTGGTATCGAAGCTTGAGCGCGATATGTTTGACATAGATCACGGAGTGAAAATCAACAAGCTGTATGCCGATGGCATGCTGGCCCGTCTGGGGCTCGATGAGGGTTTTATTATTACCAACATCAACCAGTACAAAATAGACAGCCCCGAGAAGCTGGCCGATGTGCTGGCTCGTGCTTATGGCCGCGTGCGCATAGAAGGAGTGAGCAAATCGGGCCGCAAAGGCTATTACTCGTTTTACCTGAGGTAGCAAGGGCCGTTTTAGGGTAAGCTTATTTGAGGAGAAGTTATGGGCTTCTTCCCGGCTATGGTCTAGCAGGATTTGGGGAGTGAATAAGTTTAGCCCGTTGGATTTGTCAGGTAAAATGATAATTTGGTGGGGATATAAGGTTGTAGATAATTGATATAAGGAGCGTATTTATTATCATTCTACTATTGACACATTCAATCGTGGGCATTAGCCAAGGTTTAGAATATTATAGATGTGCTATTGACCAAATAAAAAAGTCACCTGACTTTGACAAGTACACTGAGACAGGCACAAAAAAGATTCAAGTATTGACAGAAGAAATACCATTTTCTGTAATGGCGCCATTTTTTTATTAAGACATTAAAAAGGAAACTGGGATTGATTATAACCTTAGATTTCTTGATAAAGAAACCAAAGAGAATGTATATTTTAAAGCATTGTCAGACAAAAAAAGGTCAAAGTTAAAACTCTTTTTTTCGTCCATAAAAGACAATCTTTTTACTGTAGAATTGGTTTATTCCCGATCTGCAAGAGATTTGCATTATAAGAATATTTTGGTGTTCGGACAGAGCCTGGTGTATTTGTTTAAAATAGAGAACGACACAACTTTTATTGTGAAATCAATCCTGATGCAAAATAATTAAATGAGAGAAACTTGACTTAAAAGCTATCACTACCACACCTCCATTTCAGCATCTTTTCTAATATTTGCCTGTATATTCTTTTTCTGGCATATTTTTGTTTTCCAAATTTTGTCAGTTTTTATTATATTTGGCATAAATTTGGTTGACAATGCCCAAAATAATTGAAAAGAAACTCATAGAAGAATTTAAAAACAGACAGGCCTTTTCAAGAAAAGAACTATTGGCCTTTTACAGGCATTTTGAGCCGGATCTGAAAGAAGGCACCTTCGGATGGCGGATATCCGACCTTAAGAAAAAAAATGTCATCAAACCTATTCGAAGAGGCTATTACATCATATCAAATAAATCAACATACGAACCTGCTATATCTGCTGAAATTTTAAAACTCGCCAAAGTACTTTCCGGGCGTTTTGAAGGGGTAAAACATTGTATTTGGGACACTAATTGGATAAATGAATTTGCCCGGCATCAAGCAACCAAAAGATTAATCATTATCGAAACAGAAAAAGACTTTGTTGAATCACTCTATTATGAACTGAAGGATGCCTTGCGGTTTGATTTTTATCTGAACCCGGATAAAAAAATAATTGACTATTATGTCTCAGAGAGTCAAAATCCTGTTATTATAAAAAAACTCATCACCAGGTCACCCATTACCAACAGGACAGAAAAAAGAACAAAATTTTATACACCCCTGCTTGAAAAAATATTAGTGGATTTATATGCAGAAAGCAACCTTTTCTATTTCTATCAAGGAGCCGAACTAATACACGTATACGAAAACGCTTTAAAAAATTATACGATTAATTACACAAAACTATTCGCTTACGCCAAACGCAGAGAAAAGGAACAAGACATCAAACAATTTATAACGAACAATATCCCCCATCTGGCAGAAAACATAATTGCATGATAAAAAAGCGTTGCTTTACCGAAGAATGGCTGGATTCCTTCAAAAAACAGGAAGAGCATAAACGAATAGACAAAGCTATTCTCGAAAAAATGATTTATGCTTTGCATTTACTGGAACACCTAAAAGCCAATGGTCTGGATTTTATCTTCAAAGGAGGTACCAGCCTCGTACTTTTGTTGGAAGAGTTCAACAGATTCTCGATAGATATAGATATCCTCTGCAATACCGACAGACAATCCCTTGAAAATATACTAAACAAAGTTATAGCCTCATCAAACTTTAAAACATGTAAACTTGATGAACATCGTAGCTATCAGGAAGGATTCCCGAAAGCTCATTATTCTTTTACCTTCGATTCGGCAACACGAGGGAAATATACCGGAACCATTCTGCTGGATGTGTTAATGGAGGATTCTATGTATCCTGAATTAACTGAAAAACCGATACAAGCCAAATGGATTGAAACAACAACAATAACAAAGGTTGTAGTACCTACCGTTGATGCAATAACAGGAGACAAACTGACAGCTTTTGCCCCAAACACTATCGGTATCCCCTATTTTAAAGGCAAAGACCAGCAACCTTTTTCCATGGAGATTTGCAAACAATTATTTGATTTGAGCCAGCTCTTCGAAAAAATAGAAAATCCGGCAATTGTGGCGAAAAGTTTTGAAACTTTTGCCCAACAGGAAATTGCATACCGAAAGAATGAAAGGCCAGACTTAACTATCGAAGATGTGTTACGAGACACCATAGGTACTTGTATTATTCTGGCCAGGAGAGGAAAAGGCTCAACGGATGAAAAACAAAAGTTCAGCGAATTACAAAAAGGAATAAAAGCTTTGGGCAGTGGATTTCTGATGAAAGGAAAATTCCGAATTGATGAAGCTGTGTCTGCTGCTGCAAGAATAGCCTATATATCAGCCAAATTATTATGCAAAGATTTATCGCCTATCCAATTCTATCAAGGAGAGGGTTTGCAGGAAATTAGTATCGGGAATCCTGATTGGAGCTTTTTGAATCGTCTTAAAAAATTGCCGGACAAATCGGCTTATTACTATTGGTACAAGACCCTGGAAATAATGAACCTTGTCAGAAATGAGTAAGGTATAACGGCTGGCCAAAGGCATTTTTCAAATACAAAATTGGTATATTTGCTTAAACGCAAAATGAATGATAAGTAGAGAATA
>WFNR01000102.1 GCA_015488485.1 Cyclobacteriaceae bacterium
CCATCAGAACAGGTATTACACTGCAAAAAGAGATAATATGAGGGCAACCTCCAAGAAATTTTTCGATATACAAATTTCACGAAATCACCTTAAAATCGCCTCATACGCAACGTATGGGCACTTTTTCAAAATGAGCGTGTCAAACTCAGGAGGCGGCACCGTCAGCAAGCATAAGCTGGTGATCAGGAGGTGAGCGGTATTGTGGTAGCGGCATTATAGCTGTCATCGAGAGCGTCAGAGAGCTTTTCTTTTTCCTCCCTCACTTTTGTTATCAGGGCTCACATTCTCAGTGTAAACCGGGGCGGTACTTACCGCTGTCATGCTGGTAATCAGAAAGCAGGTATCAGGGTGGCTTTTGTTTATAGCTGTCTTCGAGAGCCTCAGACAGCTTATGCAATTTCCCTCTGTCACTTCTCGAAGCGGGAGGCTATTCTGGCTGTCCTGCCTGAGGTTCTCGAAGGCAGGTTCTCGAAGTCAGGTTCCCGAAGCGGGGGGCTGAACTGGCTGAGTTGACTGAGGCTCCCGAAGTCAGGTTCTCGAAGCGGGGGGCTGAGGTTCTCGAAGCGGGGGGGCTGAGGTTCTCGAAGCCCCCCCGATACACACTCCCTCCTACAAATCAATCCCATCCCGGTCACGATAGGCGATTGCCAGTATGGGTAACAATTCAGGTTTTCCATTTATTAGCGCTTCTTTCTTTTTCCTGCTCCAGCCTTTTATTTGAGTTTCCCTTGCAAAAGCCTCACCAATTCTTTTGTACTTCTCATAATAGACCAATTTTACCGGCAAGCGGCATCGCGTATGATTAGCACCTTGACCTGCTTGATGTTCCTGAAGCCTGCGAGAAAGATTCTTTGTGCTACCTGTATAATAGCTGCCATCAACACACTCGAGTATATACACATATCCCGGCATTTTGTTATGTGTTCGAATTTTCTATCTTAAAGGTAAAAATTACCGCAATTAACCAATTTGTATTCAATCTGTGTCGCTGTCTTCGAGAACCTCAGACAGCTTATGCTATTTTCCTCTGTCACTTTTTGATCAGGAAGCAGATTCTCGGTAAATCGGGGCGGTACTACTCGCAGGCGTAGGCTGGTAATCAGAAATAGGTATCAGGGTGGCTTTTACTTATAGCTGTCTACGTGAGCCTCAGACAGCTTATGCTATTTTCTTCTGTCACTTCCCGAAGCGGGGGGCTGATCTGGCTGTCCTGCCTGAGGTTCTCGAAGGCAGGCTCTCGAAGCCAGGTTCTCAAAGCCAGGCTCTCGAAGCAGGGGGCTGAGGTTCTCGAAGCAGGGGGCTGAGGCTCTCGAAGCCCCCCCTCACCCTCTCTACACTACCCAATCCCCAACCAGGCGCCCAGCACCCTTAGCTGCTTGTCGGTCGGGTTATCAAGCGGGCGCAGGGAAAAGGGCGCTACACGCTTTACTTTTACAATCGGGGCTTTCAGCACCACTTCCTTTTCTTCACCATTGTCATCCTTACGGAGTACGGTAATCGTGTACTCCTCGCCTTCCCGCATATTTTCATAAATTTCCTGAATGTAAGGCTGCACTTCAGGCCCCACCTCGGGCATGGGCTTATCTGCCAGGGCGATAATAATATCTCCGTTCTGTAAACCAAGGCTCCGGCCAAAATCATCCAGAGCAGCGGTGTCGGATATATACAACCGGTTGGTCGCCATATCCAGGTCTATGCTCTCGCTGGTGAGCCCCAATGAGTAATCGTAAAACATACCTATTTCTTCGTAAACGATACCGGCTTTCAAAAAAATATCGGCATAGGGCAACGGCTCGGGACCGCCTACATAACGATCCAGGAAAGTACGTACCTCCGGGTAAGTCAATTCTTCAATTATATCAAACAGCTCCTCATCTTTAAACGACCGGTGTTTGCCAAAGCGCTTGCCCAGGTCTTTCATCAACGCCATATTATCATAGGTACCATCCGACAAATCCAACAAGGTAATATCCAACGCCATACCGATGAGCGCACCTTTTTGATAGAAATTGTAGTACTGGTCTTTATACTTGTCCAAAGCCCCCAGGCTCAACTCGGTCATGGGTATGGTATCGATAAACTGACTGGCGACCATCATTTTCTCGCGCAGCACATTCATATATTGGTCAATGCTCATCAGCCCGCCTTTTACCAGGGCATTGCCGGCAAAATACTCGGTCATTCCCTCATATAGCCATAGGTGGCGCGACATGGTAGGATGAGTAAAATCGAATGGTACGATCTTATCGGAATGGATAGTGAGGGGGGTAACAATATGAAAGAATTCATGGGCAGCAAAATCACGCAGTTGCTCCTCCATCACTTCAATGGGCTCTTCAGGCATATAGTAAAAAGATGAATAGGAATGCTCCAATGCCCCGTATGACATCACCGGCTGATCGGTATAGTAAAACAGAAAAGCGTACTTATCCACCGGCAAATGCCCACCCAGGTAGTCGCGCTGGGCCATCAGCACATCGTTAATAGAGGCGGCAATCTGCTGTGAATTCACCACCTTGTTGGGAGAATACACCGACACCAGCACCTCGGTTTCGGCCACCTTGATACGGGTGGTATCCGGTCGGCAGTACATAATGGGGGAGTCCACCAATTCATCAAAGGTAGCGGTGGCAAATACATCCATAGCCACTGCGGTATCGTTCTGTCCTGTGCTAAAGGGATTGTCAATGCTCACCGCCTGCATACCGGTACTGCCGTAAAATCCGACCGGCTTAATTACCTGCACCTCATACGGCAGGGAGGTCAGGTTATTGATATAACCAAAATAACCACTGGCATTAAGGATAAAATTCTTGCCGGCTTCAATGTTGGTGCCGGCCGGCTGAAAGATTTCCGGGCCGTCAAGTTCGGTGTCGTAGCTGTCTTCTACCCAATAGGTAATTTTCGCCAGTTTTTTGGGTTTGAGTATTTTCCAGGCATTGGTACCCTGGCGTTCCACCTTTAAAGGGTGTCCTTTTTTATCGAATGCTTGCAGCTCGGACACAAAACGACCGTAATCCTCAATGGCATAGGTACCCGGTATCATGGCCGGCATGTGAAATACCACTTCTTCTGCCTTAATCTCCGGCACACGCAACTCTACATATACCTTATCATCCACCACCCGGGCCAGGTCTATGGTATATTGGTACTTGCCATCGGCAGCCAGCACCGCCAGTGCCAGCCACAGCATGGCGCTGGTCAAAACGATTCTCTTCATTATACTATGCATATCTCAAGTATTATTTCAAAAAAATATAGTCACCCGCAAAGGGGTTTTTAACTTAACGAAAAAAAGTAGCCGGCAATATCAGTTGACTGGAATTTTACCTCAAAGGTATTTTACTGATCAGCCAATACCTCTACCTCTACCCGAATATTGCGCCTGGCAGCCGGGGAGTTCTCATCATATAGCATATGTTTACCACCCCAGCCTTTTACCTCGATGCGCTCCGGAGCTATACCCTTGCTAATCAGGTATTGGCGAACGGTTTGCGCCCGGTCGAGTGACAAGGCCTTGGCACTGCCACTGGTACGCTCATGTACAGAACTCAATTTGAAAAACAGTGTATCATTCTGCGCCAGACGTATGTATTCGCCCGGAGCTTTGCCATTAGTATGCCCATGTAACATAATACGGTATTTCGGATTTTCTTTCAACATAGCCAGTAGTTCATCAAGCTGAAACTTCGACTCAGGTCGCATTATAGAAGATTGGTTGAAGAAGTAAACATTGTACAAGGTTTGAATATCACCCTTGCGCAGGCGGTGCATTTCGAAATACAAAACAAGCGTATCGCCTTGCAGGCTGGCAAAGTATTCGGTAGAGTCGGTAACCGGATTAATAAAGCTGACATTCACCTCATCTTTTTTCCACCCTATGGTAGAGGTAGCAATACGGGCGATTTTCTGCTCATTGGCAGGTGGGTTTACCCATTTGGTTTCCCCCGATTTCATGGTGGTCAATACCTGTTCGTTAAAAGGATCATAGATCAGGAATTCAGCCTCTACCGGCTCACCGGTACGCACATGGGCGGCATCTATATGGATCAGGCGAGCATACTTTGGGCGCGGTGGCTCGGTTACTACCGGCTCTTGTACAGCCGTATCTGCCTGCACAGCAGCTCCCATACTATCTGTCTGCACAATAGCTGCACTGGTATCTGCCTGAATAGTATCTACCGGTGCCGGAGGAGGCGCCTGTGGTTGGGACGCATCATCCGGCTCTTGCAATGGCGGAGCGGCAGACTGCGGTTCGCGGGCTTTATAGGCATACACCCAGGCATCTTTAAAGGGGGTTTCTCTACGGGTTTTGTTGATTTCACTTACAGCCGTTTGCAAGTCATCGTATTTCTTAATGTACACAAAGTACATGTTTTTCGGGTAGGTAAACCCGTAATCGGCCTGGTAGCCTTGCTCACGTAGTTTTTTTACATAACGTTGGGCATAGCCCTCTCCGGTAGACAGATAAGCGGCTACCGTCATCAGATAGCCGCTGGGTAACTCCTTGATTGGCTGCTGGGCCCAAACACGATGGGTGGGCTGCAAAACCACCCACACGAGTGCCGCATAAATCACTTTTTTCATGGTTAGGTTTGGTTAGAAAGGCTGTGGCAAAATAGTAAAATTTTTAAAAAAAATAGATTTTCCGACAAAAAAAATATTCAGAAGCCTTATAAATCAATATATTTAAGGTTGAAACAAAAACAAAAAGCCCCACCTAAGGCAGGGCTTTTTGCAGAGCTTCTGCAACTGTCAGGCGCTGGCCTGCTTGCTGGTAAGCATCATAATCTCGCCCACTACCACTTCGGTAATGTAGCGGGTGTTGCCCTGCTCATCTTCGTACGAGCGGTGGGTAAGTTTACCCTCCACAGCTATGCGGCTGCCGCGCTCCAGGTAGTTCTCTACAAAGTTGGCCGTCTTACCCCAGGCTACCAGGTTGTGCCATTGGGTGTCTTGCACTTTTTTACCATTCTGGTCGTAGTACTGCTCGGTGGTAGCCAGCGAAAAAGTGGCTTTAGTCTTACCGCTTTCAAAGGTTTTCACTACCGGCTCCTTGCCGATGTTACCAATCAGTTGCACGCGATTTCTTAAATTTCTCATGATCGTAAATTTTTAGTTGAACAATCGATTTCGCTGCTAAGAACGGATGATTTTTTTCTACTAATCGTATGATAATCAATTGTATTCGTGTATAATTGTATAAAACCGTATGTAAACGTTTACAAACGACTAATCATGAGCGAAAGAGTTTGTTTGGAGTGCGGTAAGGCCATTTTCGGACGTTCTGACAAAAAATTCTGTTCTGACGAATGCCGCAGCGCCTACAACAATGCCCGCAACCGCGCCACCACCAATATGATGCGCAAGGTAAACGCCACCCTCAAGCGCAACCGCGATATCCTGCTGTCGTTCAACCCGCATGGCAAGGCCAATGTGCACAAGGATCGCCTGCGCGATGCCGGCTTCAACTTCAACTACCACACCAACAGCTACACCACCAAGGCCGGCAAGACTTACTACTTCTGCTACGACCAGGGGTATATCGTCCACGAAAACGGCTATTGTAGTTTGGTGGTAAAAAAAGAGTATATCGATTAACCCAAAATATTATTGGGGTTTTAAGGAGCAGCGCACTACAGGCAAAAATGTAATATCATATCAAACAGTTTGAGGTAAATAGCGATTACTATTATTACCGGTCAACCCATATCTTTGCAATCTGATTCGCTGCTATGCAACATCTCTATTGCGATAATCTGACCGGCTACCAGCGCAGACAAACCATCGAAGTGCGTATTGGTGAGGTGCCTCTGGGCGCGCACCACCCCATCCGGGTGCAGTCGATGACCACCACCGACACACTGGACACGGTCGCTTCGGTAGCCCAGGCCATCCGCATGATAGAAGCCGGCTGCGAATATGTGCGCTTTACGGCACCCAGTATCAAAGAGGCTGAAAACCTGGCTAACATCAAACACCAACTCCGCCAGCAGGGCTATAACACTCCGCTGGTGGCCGACATCCATTTTACCCCCAATGCAGCCGAAGTGGCGGCACGTATTGTTGAGAAGGTGCGTATCAATCCCGGTAATTATATCGACCGCAAGAAATTTCAACTACAAGAATACACCGATGCCCAGTATGCCGAAGAGGTAGAGCGCATCCGGGAGCGCTTTGTGCCGCTGCTCAAAATCTGTAAAGAGTACGGTACCGCCTTGCGTATCGGCACCAATCACGGCTCCCTCTCCGACCGCATCATGAGCCGCTATGGCGATACCCCATTGGGTATGGTAGAGTCAGCCCTGGAGTTTTTGCGTATCTGCGAGGATGAGGGCTTCGACCAGGTGGTGCTCTCCATGAAGGCCAGCAATACCCTGGTAATGATTGAGGCCTACCGCCTGCTGGTAAGCAAGCTCAGGGAGGAGGGGCTCAAACCATATCCGCTGCACCTGGGCGTAACCGAGGCAGGCGAAGGCGAAGACGGCCGTATAAAATCGGCTGTAGGTATCGGCACCCTGCTGGAAGACGGG